>NZ_JACJOV010000167.1:0-2068 GCF_014695745.1 Leptolyngbya sp. FACHB-671
AAGTTTGGGGCAATTTCGCCCCAGCAGAGGGTTAGTTGATTTTGCCGCTGAACTACGTCCTTACCGGCAGTTTATGAAACGTTTTTGTCGCCGAAAAGAAGCAACCCCGAAACTAGAGTCATTATTTAACCGTGTAGAATCTGCAATTTTTAACCTGTTGGGAGCAGACGGACAGATTATTGATGTCTTAGCTGCGATCGGTACTTTAGAATCCTATATTTCGCGTTCAGGGGAGATCGGCAAAGAGAACTTACCTTCCCCTTGCCCAACATTGTCATCTAAATGGGTAGCGAAAGCTTTGCAGGAGGATAGCAGCTCTGAAGTGCGATTGGCGCTTTCCCTTGCTAGTTGCCAGCTCCGTTCTCAGCTCTTTCGAGTCAATCGAGCCGAGCAGGGGTGGTGGAAATGGGATGAGGGTGAAACTTCCTGCTGGATCAATGGCTCACCCATCCAGTCCTTGTTGGAGTTACAGCAGCACTGGGAATTAAACGGTAAGCCAGACTGGTTCATTCCTGCCCTGCTTTGCGACATAAGTCGTTTCATTCTTCGAGACATCAACTTAGAACGGTTTGAAGAATTGCTCAAAGGCTTTGCCCTATGTTCCTTTAAGGATATTTCTCCACCTTCTATGCAATCATCGAACTATTTCATTTCACCGTTGTACGCTATGTGTGCTGTCTGTGTTTGGGGCGATCGCCGAGATGGAATTGAGGGAAAGGTTGCAGAACACACACAGGCACTGGTGCGCTGGTTGAGTTTGAATCAACCTGATCGAGCCGGAGAACAGGCTATTCGGTTACTTAGAAGTGCTGGATATCGCCCACAAGTGAGTCTATCTGGAAGTTTTAGAGGAGCAGATTTTAACCGCGCTGTTGCTGCATCCCTAGCGTTTCCACTCACTCAGTACCAAGTTGACTATCGTTTTTCTCGTTTTCTCTAGGAGGAACCCTTGAAACTGAATCGCACACCATCTAGAACCATCATCAAGTCCAACCTCACTCCGGCAGTTTATAACAGTTTTCAGCCAACTGGATTTCCTGATATCAAAGCTTCCCGGTTTGTTATTCCCGGTAGTAACCAGGAAAATCTTCTGGTAGAGTCACCTCAATCGATCGCAAATCGTCTTGAAGCAACGGTTTGGGATGCCGCAAAGCAGGGCTTACACTCTATCTTTATCGGATTACCCTATGTCCGTCTGGTAAATAAGGCAACTGGAGCTTACATCGCCAGTTCTTTATCTCTGCCCCATCGCCTTGCATCTGCTTATATCTCCAAAAACAAGGACCCATTCAGCAAGCGGTTGATCGATGACCTAAATTCAATAGGTGTTGCGGCTGCCACCTTTAAATACTGTCCAAACTCTCTTTTGCATGGCTGCTTCTATAGCCATGTAGAGGAAGGAAAACACAAGGCATTACGTCTCGTGGGAGGGCGAATTGATGCGTTCGATATTGCTCCTGTTGTTACAGGTGGTGCGGTAAAAGACCCAATCAGCGCTAGTGGTAAAGACTTCGATCTGACGGCAATCATCGATAGCAAGGTTGAGGGTGGAGATGATCGTGCCTCTAAAGCTGGAGCGGGAAATATTATTCACTATGCTGAAGAATTTGTTGCGAAACGGATTGAAGCAGCATTCTTCATTGATGATGAGTTGATTGCCGCACTTCCTCTAGAGGAGTGTGTAAAATCCCTGTTAAAGGCGATTGCGTGTTGGAAGATCTACACCTTTTTGCAATCTGACCTGCGGCTTCGTTCTAACTGTATCCTAGATGTTGTGGATGACCCTGAAGTGATCGGAATTGTTCCACCTCTGGAGGAATTGGAGCAGGAGATTCCAGATCTAATTAGTCAGTGTGCTGCACAAGAGTTGTTTGCTAAGCCTGCGGTAACAGAAATTGCGCTCGATTTAAAACTCAAACCTAAGCCTCCTACCACAACTACGACAAAGCCTAAACGGGATAAAAAGAACCAGAGTGAAGCTGAAATTGAACAGGGGCAATTGGAGGTTGAAGCGTAATGAGTGTGGTGATCGCAATTTCTTTGATTAGCAATCTTTATGGTGCAAATC
>NZ_JACJOV010000168.1:0-13640 GCF_014695745.1 Leptolyngbya sp. FACHB-671
TATTGGAAGATCAAACGACCGAAGTAGCCGTGGGCTGCAACGATGTTGTAGGTCTCTTCCTCTTGTCCAAACTTGTAGCCGTAGTTCTGAGATTCGGTCTCGGTCGTCTCACGTACCAGAGAAGAGGTTACCAAAGAACCGTGCATTGCACTGAACAGCGCTCCACCAAACACACCCGCTACTCCCAACTGGTGGAAGGGGTGCATCAAGATGTTGTGCTCAGCCTGGAACACGAACATGAAGTTGAAGGTACCAGAGATTCCCAAGGGCATTCCATCAGAGAACGAACCTTGTCCAATCGGGTAGATCAAGAATACTGCGGTCGCTGCTGCAACAGGTGCAGAGTAAGCCACACAGATCCAGGGGCGCATACCTAAGCGGTAGCTCAGTTCCCATTCACGTCCCATGTAGCAGAACACGCCAATCAGGAAGTGGAATACTACCAACTGGTAAGGACCACCGTTGTAGAGCCACTCATCGAGGGAAGCTGCTTCCCAGATGGGGTAGAAGTGCAGTCCAATCGCGTTGGAGGAAGGCACAACTGCACCGGTGATGATGTTGTTGCCGTACATCAAGGAACCGGCAACAGGCTCACGGATGCCGTCGATGTCAACCGGAGGAGCTGCGATGAAGGCGATGATGAAGCAGATGGTCGCAGAGAGCAGAGTGGGGATCATCAGAACGCCGAACCAGCCTACATACAGGCGATTGTCGGTGCTGGTTACCCAGTTGCAGAACTGCTCCCACAGTGATGCGCTCTCGCGCCGCTGTAAGGTTGTTGTCATGATTAATGAGTGCTTGGTTTACAACGAATGATTTAGATGTATGGGGTGAGGATTTCTCTCCCTTATCTATAGTATTTACACCTATTCTGATTTTTTGCAAGGTTTTTTGTAAATTTGTGTAAATAACTCTTATTTATAGGTTATCTCGGTAGTGTCTTATACTCAGTGCTATTCGGTTTTGCCTTGAGTCAAATATGCTTCCTGGGTCTCCTAGCTGACTGGCTTGAAAATTTTTAGTTGTGATTTTCTCCGAAAGAGGAACTATGAGCAAGTTTCGGTTGACTGTTTCGCTAGTTATTCTTTGCTCGGTGTTCTTCCCACAAAGTACTATTGCCCAAAATATTTGGGGTGCCTCGTCCAATTCAACTTATGCTCAAGCAGCTTCTGCTACGGTTAATGCGTTAGATGCCGTTGTAGAAGGCAGAACTCTAGCGGCACGAGGACGGCTGAATGAAGCGATCGCCGCCTACCGTCGAGCTATTCAAATTGATCCTAATCTTGCTGTTGCCCACAACAACTTGGGTATCGTCCTGGCGCGTCGGGGACGGTTGCAAGAGGCTGCGGATGCCTACCGTGAGGCAATTCGGCTTGATCCTAATTTGGCTAACGCCTACAACAATCTGGCTGAGGTGTTGCAAGATTTGGGGCAGCCCCAGGAAGCGGAGCAGGCTCAGGCACAAGCCAGTGCTGTTCTTAACAGCGCTAGTTCTACCAACGTGGTTGATTACATTAACTTAGGTCGGGCTTTAGGTAATCAGGGCAAGCATGAGGAAGCGATCGCCGCTTACGAAATTGCTCTCGAACTTAACCCAACCCTGGGCACAACCTATAACAACCTTGGAAATTCGCTGCGCAGCCTGGAACGGCTGGAGGAAGCGACCGAGGCTTATCGTCGGGCAATTGAGTTAACTCCCACGCTGGTGGTGGCTTACAACAACTTGGGGTTTGTGCTGACTCAGCTTGGTCGCCCTGAAGAAGCAAGAGAAGTCTACGATCGCGTGAATGCGATTGACCCCAGGTTAATCGCCCTGAGAGAGCCTGACAACGCCACCGCAGAAGACTACAACACGCTGGGACGAGTTTTGCGCTCTCAAAATCGTCGAGAGGAGGCGATCACTGCCTACACCAGAGCGATCGAGCTAAACAACCAACTTGCTGCCGCCTACAACAACCGAGGGGTTGCCTACGCAGAGCTAGAGCAGATTGATGCCGCCATCGAAGATTATCGAGTTGCAACATTTCTTGACCCGACTCCAACTCAATATGTCAACTTGGGCAATGCGCTCAGGGCAAGAGGACGACTGGATGAGGCGATTGCCGCATACCTGAACATTGAGTCAGTATTTAATCTGATTGAGCAGTTGCCCACTCGAGTCAACAACCAAGATTTGCTGACCGCGCTGATTTCAAACCAGAATAACTTTGAGTTTTATCGCGATCGCGCCTCATTCTTTGCCGAAAATCAGAGCTACTACGCCTCCTACATCAACATCTTGATGCAGCTTCACCGGGAAAGACCTGATGGCGATATTCGCTTTGATGCACTGGCTCTAGAAACCAGCGAGCGGGCACGAGCACGTAGCCTTTTAGAAATCTTGACAGGAGCAGAAGCTTACCAGAATGTAGGCGATGCTGAATTGGTGGAGGAAGAACGGAGACTGCGACGGCAATTTGAGAGGCTGGAAGCAGATTGGGAACAGCTTAGAACTGAGCAACAGACCTTAAACTCGCTGCGACAACTCTCAATCGAGAGCCCTTCAGAAGTTGCGGGTTCTACAGAGGTGATCGAGGCTGAGGCGATCGCAAATCCTGTAGATAGTACAACTGGCGACGTTAGTAGCCTGACTGACGAACCCGGTATTGATATCACAGCAGTGCTAACTCAGGCACTTGCAGCGCAGATCCAGCTAGACCAGCGACAATCTCGGTTAGATCAACAGCAAGTTGAGCTTGAGCACCAGATCGACCAGATTTTGACCCAGTACAAAACGGTTCAAGAACAGATTCGCGCTAGCAACCCAGACTATGCAGAAATTACGCAGCCAAAAGCGTTGAGTGTGCAAGATATTCAAACTCAAATTTTGGATGACGATACGCTGTTGCTGGAATATTGGTTGGGGGAGGAGCGCAGCTATTTATGGCTGGTTTCTAATACTGGAGTTCAAACTTATGAACTACCGGGACGGGAAGCAATCGATGTAGCGGCGCGACGGTTTTATAACTTCTTGACTGTTCCCAGTGAAAGAGTTAAGGCTGTTCGTACTGCTCAGGCTGGGATGGAGTTGAGCCGCATGATTTTAGGCCCCGCTGCCGATCAGCTTAAAGATAAGCGACTGTTAGTTGTAGCAGATGGCTCGTTGCATTACATTCCCTTTAGCGCTATTCCAATTCCACAAGCTGAGAGCATTCCCGTTGACCCAGAAGACTTGCCAGAACCACTGATCGTCAATCATGAGATTGTGAATCTGCCATCGGCTTCCGCACTAGCAATTATTCGAGAGAGATTGGGCGATCGCCCTCCTGCTTCCAGACAGTTAGCAGTGATTGCCGATCCTGTTTTCAACCTCAAAGATCCTCGTTTCTTAGAACCTGCAGTAGGGCAAGCAACCGTTCCAACTCCTGCTACTAGAACAGCTTCTAGCCCTCCTACGGAAGCCTTCGCACGGTTACTCGGTACCAGTCAGGAAGCCAGCGAGATTATCGAAATTGCTGAAGATGAAGGTGAAGATTTTCTTTCGCTAACTGGATTTGAGGCAAATCGGGAAAGAGTCTTGAACGAGGAGTTAAGTCAATATCGGATCTTACACTTTGCGACTCACGGGTTGCTCAACGATCGCTCACCTGGAGAATCTGGACTGGTGCTGTCTCAATATGATGAGCAAATCAATCCACTGGAAGGAGACAATTTTTTCAGTCTCACGGATGTGTTTGGGCTGAGGCTTTCGGCTGAGTTAGTCGTGTTAAGCGGCTGTCGCACAGGACTGGGAGCAGACCTGAGAGGAGAAGGGCTGGTGGGGTTAACTCGTGGCTTTATGTATGCCGGAGCAGAACGAGTTTTGGTTAGTCTATGGAGCGTTGATGATGAAGCAACCGCCGCGCTAATGAGTCGGTTCTATGATGAGTTAATTGACCAAAACAACTCACCAGCGGAGGCACTGCGGGCAGCCCAGCTTCAACTGTTGCAGGATCGTGACTCAACCTGGCAAACGCCCTATTATTGGGCAGCTTTTACCCTTCAGGGGGAATGGCGATAGGGGCGATCGCTTTTCCCATTAATCACTGCTCACTGCTCACGGTTATACAGCACCCTACAAACTAATCAATTGCAGTGCAGCACAAAGTCACGGGGGCTAAGACTACAGATTCGCCTAACCCAGAAGCCGTTAAAAATTCCGTCCACGCGGCGGCAATTTCTGCATCATCCGGTTCGTCGCGGCGCAGTTGGGCTAGCGTGGTTAGAATTTCGTACCACAGAGCGTTCTCAGAGTAGAGCAGCAGTTTAGCTTCTAAAGTTGCTGATGCAAGTTGATTGTCCAGTTCCTGATTGACTTCCTGATCGACCCGCTGAATCCAGCCATTGACCGTTGCATCTCCTGAGCGATTGCCAGGATTGCACTTGACGGAAACTACCCAGCGGTAGGAGGCTCCGGCTTCTAGCACAACCTGCTCTGGAATTTGAATGCTGACGATTCCTGGCTCTTCGGGCAAGGAAAAGTTTTGTTTATAAACGTCGTTTTCCTCAGCGTCAATCAGGACAAACTCCGTTTCGTAGCCCTGAGGTGAGGCGTAGGGAATGTAAAACCACAGAGTAGGATGGGCATTGAGGGTTAACCCCAGGTTGGTGTCAGGCACTAGGGCCGTAAGCGGAGTTGAGGTGGGTGGACAGAGGTCACGACTTGCTCCTGCAAACTGCCGTCCCGACGCTGTACCACTGTTGCGATTTCTGGGTGGATTAAAGAAAGTCAATACCCGACGCACCAGACCTGGTGAGACAGCCGACTGAGCCAGGGCGGGTGGAGTGCTCAGAAAAGGATTGGCGATCGCCAACACTAAAACCCCTGTAAATATGTTGCGAAAACGCCGTTTCATTAATTTGCACTCTCAGTTGGTACCGAAATTGTAAACGCAAATGCTACCAGACTTTACGTAATCTGTAAGTAAGATAGCCGACACTCGAACCTGCCAGCAAAAAGGCTAGCGCAGGCGGAATGATTGGCACCCAAAGGGCTTGAGCAATGAACAGCAGACTGCAAATAGCGTACAGGCTGGCGATCGCCACCACTCCAAGCAAACTCAGCGAGAGGAGTCGCTGAAAATACCAGGCAATCAATCCGCCCAGCACACCCCAACCTGAAATCCACAGCATGTTTGCCCACACGGGTAGCCAGGAAATAGTTGCACGTCCATCCAGAACAGCGCTCACAATTTGGCTGGTCATTTGTGCCTGAATAATCACACCTGGAACTTCACGTTCTCCGTAGGGAGTGGACCAGGAATCATTGTCTCTAGTTGTGACATCGGTGATTCCAATTAACACAATGCGATCGCTAAATTGTTGCAGGTCTTGCTCAGAGAGCCGATTTTCTAAAATGTCAGCCAAACTCACTCGTGGGGCAAAGTTAGCAGGGTCGCCTTCGTGAGCGCGATAGTTGAGCAAAACCACATAGCTGGGAAACACATAATGGTAAATGCTGCCATATCCAACCCGTTGAAAAGCGGACTCTCCCCATCGCCACCGCCAGGGGTAGGTGCCGTCTGGGGAAGCGATCGCCTCACTGCCTATTCCTTCAGTCTGCAGGTACTTTTGGGCAATGAGCAGACTAAAAGCAGTGGTCGTATTGCAAAACTCAGGATCGCTACTCTGGTCAAGAATCTGGCGACGTACCCGGTTGCCGTCCGCTTCGAGCAAGAAATCACCGAAGCCAATGCGATTAAGGGAAACTTCAGGTGGAGGTTTGGTACCGTCAGCAATGATTTCGCCCTCAAAGTTTGTCTCACTACTTTTACAAATGGCAACTAAATTCTCCGCTTGCTCAAGCTGAGGCGCTAGCTCTGCCTGAGCCGCACCAGGACGATATAAATCTAGCCCAATCACTCTAGGCTGGTAGGGCTGCAATTTCTCCAACAGCTCCGCCAAAACTGAGTCGGGCAGGGTCGCAGTTCGACTGGCTCCATACTCTGTATCTAGCAGCCGAGAGGTTTCTTCATCCACTTCTACAATTAGGAAGCGATCGTCCTGCGGCTCACTGGGTCGAATTCTAAATAGATGATCATAAGCAGCGAATTCTAAAGGCTGCAAGCCTCCAAAAAAACTCACCACAATTGATAGTGCAGCCGCCGCAGTGCTAATCAAAACTACATTGCGCGGCTCTAGTTTGCGATATTGAACGGTGCGACTAGCGGTAATATATTCGACCTGAAGGGGCGTTGGTGCAGGTTGCTTTAGCTGACCTTGTTGTAGCCATCGCTCCGAAGCAGCCAGGTCTTTACCACGCAGTAAAAAACTGTTGTCTCGCTTTGCTGCTTCCCATTCCACTGCTCGCACAGTGAGTCGAGTATGCGCGCGAACGTATTGTAAATCGGTGTCGATCGCTTGGAGGAGACGAACGAACGCCGTATCAAAATCGTCGCTTTCCCGCATGAACAACCAATTGTGGGCACTCAAAGCAGGATGAACTTGCTCCGGAGCAGTATCCCGACGCACAACCGGAATCAGCCGCTTGTTGTGTTTAATTGCGTGTTCAATTTCATCAGCACAAACTTTAGAAGTTGCCGAATCGGGGCTGATCACAAACACAAATGCCTCAGTGCCCTCAATTCCTGCTTCAATTGCCCTCCACCACTTCTCGGTAGGCAAAATATCTTGCCAATCTACCCAGGTATCGCGTTTGTGAGCCAATAGTGCTGCATGGAGCTGCTGCACAAACTCTTTATCTCGACGCGAGTAAGAAATGAAAACATCGGTCACATCATCCTCCAGAGGTCGCTGATTTGCCTTAGTGACCTGAACGGTAGCTTTAGCTTGAAGAAATCATGACACGGATGAAGGGAATGTTCAGTGTCTTTTAGGAAAATTTGATACTGGAGTAAGGAGAAGAGCTGAGGTTGGGGGCTAGAGATTGGTGAAATATTTTGACTACTACGGGCAGAAGAAACACCAGTCTTTGGATAGCAGCGATCGCTCTCAAAAGCAATTTAAGATGAATGGCACTGAAAAAACGCCAACTTCTAGCTACCAGCTCCTCCTCATGCTCGACCTGCAACAAAAAGTCCTTCTCATCCACGATCGCCTCTGTACTGAATATGGTTGTCCGATTCCTTACTTTCACAATCTTGACCCGTTAAGTGAGTTAATTTCCTCACTGTTGTCTCATCGCACCCGCAATGCAGATTCAGGGCGTGCTTTTAAGCGATTGGTGAAACAGTTTCCCACCTGGGAAGCTGTGCGAGATGCGCCGACGCAAGAAGTAGAATGGGCGATCGCCGCCTGCACCTGGGCAGAGCAGAAAGCTCCCCGCATCCAGCAAGTGCTGCGACTAATCGGGGAGCGTCGGGACGGTGACTTATCTCTCGACTTTTTAGCCGAACTCTCAGTTCCAGAAGCAAGAGCCTGGTTAGAATCACTGCCCGGAGTTGGACCTAAAACCAGTGCCGCTGTCTTATCCTTTAGCCGTCTGCGCTTACCTGCCCTCCCTGTAGACAGTCATCACCACCGAGTGGCGATTCGTCTAGGACTCATTCCCGCTAATGTTGCTGTCGGTCCATCTCATGCACTGCTCGAAGCTCAGCTTCCTAAGGAGTGGACGGCACAACAAATATATGACAACCACGAAATACTTATGCTGCACGGGCAGAAGTGTTGCTATTACAAGAATCCAGCGTGCGATCGCTGTGTTGTTTTAGATCTGTGTCCATTTGGGCGATCGCGAAAGGATTCGTAGGTTGGGTGCAGCAAAGCGAAACCCAACATTCTAAAGGTTGTTAGGTTTCATTCTTAAACCCAGCCTGAGCGAGCTAATCAAAAAGGACTTGTATAAGCTTGTCATGCTTGAGTTTGCTACTGCAACTCTTTGATGTCATAGTTGACTCCGCTAGATCGTCGCGTCGCATCTGCTTACTTACTCCTCTTCCTCCCTCACCTCCCTCAACATCGGATTTTGCTTTTCTGCCCAAAGCGTCAATACTTCTGTTAAAGCACTTACTCTTTCTTCCTCGCGGCAAAGCCTCAAGGCTCTTAGCACTTCTCCCCAATCTCCTAACTTGGCATAAGTCACTGCAATAGAGCTTAAGGCTTCAGGTTCACCTGATATTTCTGCTGACTCAAGTGCTTCTGTCAAAATTTGTCTAGCAGTATCGGTATTTTCTAATTGTCCGTACAACTCTGCCACAGTATTCAATGCATCGGGTTTAAGAGAGTCTCTTTCGATAGTTTGAGCAATTTTTAGTGCATCAGCTAGAACCTGCTTTGCAGTATCAGGATCTTGAATTTGCCAATAGGTTGATGCAACGGTGTACTCCACATACGATCTATAGTCAGGGTCTTGAGACGTGCTGATAGTTTGTAATATAGCTTTCAACACATCTCTAGCAGCATCTCTATTTCCCAATTGTTGGTCTAATCGTATGGCTGCTTCTGCAACAGCGCTCAACACCTCAGATTGATCAGAGGCATCTTCGAGAGCTTGGGAAGCTTGCGACACGTCTATCAACAGGTCTTTGGCGACGATTGCAGAGCCTATATTCTGAACTCCTTTTACAATCTCAGTTAGTGCATTGGCATCATCTGTGCCCCATCCATCTGACGTTTCTTCGGAGTTCTGAACAATTTGCAGCGCTCTTTCTAGCATTTGTCGAGCTGTGTCTGGTTCCTCTAGTTGCCCATAAGCTATAGCCATTTCAATCAATACATCAAACTGTTCAGAAGAACCTTCAAGAGACTGAGCAACTTGCGATACGGATGTCAGGATATTTCTAGTGGCATCAGTGTTTCGTAATTGCCCCACTACTTCAATAATTTCAATCAATGTGTCAGACTTATCTTCTGAATCCCATCCACTAGGTTCTCTAGAGGAGTAATCAAGAGTTTGAGTGATTTGCAGTGCATCTGCTAACAATTGATTGGCAATATCATCATTTCCTAATTGTCCGTATGCTCCTGCAATAGTGGTCAATGCATTCAGGCGATCGAAAGGGTCGTTAAGAGTTTGAGCGATTTGCAGCGCATCTGCCAGCAGTTGATTAGCGATATCGCCATTTCCCAATTTTCCATATGCTTCTGCAATAGTAATCAATGCATCAAAACGATCAGATTCATACGGATTTGAGACATTTCCTAGCGTCTGAAAAATTTGCAATGCATCTGTTAACATCTGCTCAGCAGTAGTTATGTCTCCTGATTGCTCATAGGTAGCAGCAACAGTAATTAATGCATCAAATTTTTCAGAGGGATCTGCGAGAGATAAAATTTCTTGCTGTGCTGTTGTCAATATCTCTTTTGCGACAACAGCGTCTCCTAGCTGGCTAGATGCTTTCGCAACAGCAATTAGTATTTCAGATTTGTCATTCTGTTCCCGCTCATCAGAAGTACTGTTAATAGATTGGGCGATTTCTAAAGCTTTTGTCAGCATCTGTCTAGCAGCGTTACTATCGTTGAGTTGTGCAGAAGCGATTGCAACAGCGCTTAGTGTCTCAGCTCGATCAAAAGGATCTTCGAGGGTTTGAGAAGCTTGAAGTGCTGCTGTCAAAATTCGCTTTGCGGTGTTGGTGGGGTTTAACTTAGTAGACATTTCAGCAACATCGCTCAAAAATTGAGCATCTGCCCTAGAATCGCTGACGTGCTTCTTAATCAAATTGAATGCATGTCGCCAGCGTTTGTCTTTAGCAAATGCAACCGCTGCGTCAACAACTTGCCCATCTTCAACTCGATGCAATGGACTTGCTAGCTCCCAGCGGACACGTTGAATCTGTCCTTGAGGGGTATAAAGAAGCCAGGTATTGTAGCCTGTAGTCATCAAGGCTATCACTGTTACAGCAACTATAATTCGATAAATTTGGCGGTAGCTTTGGCGCAGTAGCTGCGCTTTTTGGCGCTGTTGAGTACCCCAAACCAAGTAAGGCTTTTGCTGCTGCACCATCCACAGTTCACGCCAGGTGAGCAAGTAGCGAGAATTGCGCTGGTTTCCTAGCCACTCGTTGACGCGGCGATCGAGCAGTTGATTGGCGCGATCGGCGGCTTTGAGTTCTTGCCCTGCCAGACGCATCAGCGCAGGGATGATGCGTTCGTGAGCCAGTTCATAGCCTGTAGTGTTATCTGGAGCACCGCTCTGTTCGGTGGAAGTAATCAAGCGCACGTCGCTGCGAGCAAGCCATGAGGCAGCTTCCTCGACTTCTTCGGGTTTGATGGTGTTCTGTAGCTTTGTCTGAAGTTGGTTGAGAGTCAGCACTCCGGCGCGGACATTGCGTTCCAGGTCTGTGAGTGCCAGCAACACTTTCACAGCGGCTTCTCGCTGAGTTTTGATCATCCGTGCGTCTAGCGTTCGTTCCAGGAAGCGGGTCATTAAGCCCTCAACACCACCAAACTTCTGAAAGGCAGCGCGGTTGAAAGCTCGCAGTTCTTCAGCAGTTTGCCGCTGAATCATCCAGGCGAGAATTTGCAGATCCACGGGGGAGATTAAACCGTCTTCGCGGTTCGCCAGTTCTTGCTCTGCCAGCTCTGCAACAAAGCGATCGTCAAACTGCAAGTCTTCGGTGTCAGCAATCACGCGCAGCACTTTAGCGGCTTCGGTCGGCGTAAACTTCTCTAGCCGAAACACTTCCTGTGGCCCAAGGGAGTAGCCGATCGCCTGATGCAGTTCGACCAGGCGATCGCACATATCCCCACGAATGCACACCACAATCTTTACCGAAAGTGACTCTGCGTGATACCAATCTGTCAATGCTTGGATGAACGGTTGGCGATCGCTCCTGTGCTTGTGATGCACAAAGAACTGTTCAAACTGGTCAAACAGCAGGATCAGCGGTTTGGCGATCGCCTCAGTTGCTATGTTTAGAAGCGTTAATAAATCAGCCGTTGCAACCTTTTCTTTGGGCAATTTCAGTTGTTCGCTTAGCGCAGACCGAATCGTGTCAATGGGAGGGCGATCGGCAAACTTGACGTAGACAGCACGATGAGTGCCTTGTGAAGTTGAAAGCTTGGGCAATAAGCCCGCCTGCAAAAACGAAGTCTTGCCGCTGCCCGACTCACCCATTAGAATCCCAAAGCGGAAGGTGCTACTCGTAATCGATTCCAGACATTCCTTTAGGCTGCGGTTGCGCTGAAGCTGAGCAAAAATTTCGGCATCTTCGGCGCTAAAGGGTCGCAATCCTTTAATTGCCTTGCGTTCTGTAAAATCAGTTGCGTCTGCTGCAGGTTGCGGCATCGTTCGCACGGCCACAACTAACGCTACAACAAAGATTAGCCCCAGCGTCAGCCAAAACAAACCGGGATACTGTTCTGGTAGGGTTTGCTGCGGAAAAAACGTGGTCAAGAGTTTGCCTGCAACACCCGGATTTGCTGCAAATAGCAAGACCACATCCAGTAGCAGCAAAATCGTAAACCAGTTGCGACTTTGAATCAGTTGAGCAATCCACTGCACGAAGGTAGCTAGTTTCTCAGTCGTCTCTTTAATCGCATCCGTTGGGGGAACAGGTGCCGGGGACTGATTGCTCATAGATGATGGGGAAGAAGGAGAGGCGATACGTTTGTGTATAAATGCAGGATGAGTGAAGTATACCGTGTAGATTAATTCCTACTTTCCCTAGTAAGGATGAGAGGGCGATCGCTAGGTAAGGGGTTGTATTCTTACTTGTGAACGTCCAGTCTCGTTACCAAACTGGAGTTTGGTAACGAGACTGGAAGCTGAAACTGCTACTTATGGAGTTTTAAGTTCCTGAGAAAGAACCAAGACACGATGATACAACTGAGGACTAATACGAAAACCAGCTTGGTCGATCAAGGTATCCATGACAGGCTGAACTTGGAGGATGATTCCTCTCTGTTTGGCAAGGAGCAAAATGCCTAGAATGCCAATGATAGAGAGTCCTAATCGAAGAGCTTCTTGCCGTCCTAAACGTTCATCAATGAGCAAGTCATCAGCTTCCAGTTCAAGCGCCAGAGCAATTGCATTGGCTTCTCCAACATCCAGTCCTCGTTCTTGTTGAAGCTGGTCGGCGAGTCGTGAGTTGTTTAGGGATCTAGTTTGAATCCAATTAAGTTGAAGAATGGTTGGGATTTTTGGATTGCTGGCTGCTGCCAGTTCGTTAGCAACAGCATCAGGAATGATTACGGTTTGGTAAATAGCTTTCAGCAACCAGAGGTGATCAACGAGAGCAAGATTGGAAAGAGCAGAGGTGTCGCTGACAACGATCACAGCCAGCCTCGATCGCGTAGATGCTGGACATCCTGCTCAAAGTCCTCCACATCGTAGTGAACACAGATGCCACGTTCAGCAAGGAGCTTTTGAAAGTCAATCAACTCGATGCCAGCAATTTTGCTAGCGCGGCTGAGTCCAATGCGCTCTTGCTGAAACAGGGCGATCGCAATTTCCCGTAACCAGTCGCTTTGGTTAAAGGTTTGGGTTTGACTGAGGCTATCAGGCAGGTTAAGGGTTATTTGCATAAAGTTACCCCAATGCAGCACCTCTATTTTAAGGCTCCAGTTAGTCGCTTTGTATGCTCAACTGATTGACGTGAGCAATACTATTCAGATTAACCGTGGTTATAGAGAACTAAAAGTGAGTTTAAGCTTTTCACTTTCATGTCCTGAAGGGAAGCAACACTTTTTTTGACATGACAAGTCGGGAGGGAGTGTTAAAATCCACCGTTAGCCGACAGACTAGCTACATCAGTTTGGGGGTTAGCCGCTCAGGGTTGCGCGAACAGCCTTGAGTGGCGCTAGAGCTTTGGGTTGACAGGGTTGCTTTGTGTAAAAAAGACAACCTTAGCGTGACAGCATATCTGGGATGGCAGCTCTAGTCAAGGTGTTGAGCTACGGATTGTTTGAGAAGATGTTGTCAAACTGCCTTCATCTAGGAGGATGATTCCAACAAAAAAGCGCCCATGTTAAGGGCGCTATCATCGTGTTGTCAGAATTCAGTTTCGTTTCAAGCACTCACTATGACTGGTTAAACTGACAACCGAAGCTTTGAAAAGTTTGGGTTAGCTGTGGATGCTGGGAGCGGCGATCGCCACAGGTTCAGCTTCCCGCATTGCTAGGTCAAGCGGGAAGTTATGAGCATTGCGTTCGTGCATCACTTCCATACCCAGGTTCGCCCGATTCAACACATCTGCCCAAGTGTTAATTACACGCCCTTGCGAGTCCAACACCGATTGATTGAAGTTAAAACCGTTTAGGTTAAATGCCATCGTGCTGATACCCAAGGACGTGAACCAGATGCCAATCACGGGCCATGCACCTAACAGGAAGTGCAGGGTGCGGCTGTTGGCACGAGTTCCCAGAATTAACTCATTGGTACGACCTACCAAACGACCGAAGTAGCCGTGGGCTGCAACGATGTTGTAGGTCTCTTCCTCTTGTCCAAACTTGTAGCCGTAGTTCTGAGATTCGGTCTCGGTCGTCTCACGCACCAGGGAGGAGGTGACGAGAGAACCGTGCATCGCACTGAACAGCGCTCCACCAAACACACCCGCTACTCCCAACTGGTGGAAGGGGTGCATCAAGATGTTGTGCTCAGCTTGGAACACGAACATGAAGTTGAAGGTACCAGAGATACCCAAAGGCATTCCGTCAGAGAAGGAACCTTGTCCAATCGGGTAGATCAAGAATACTGCGGTCGCTGCTGCAACAGGTGCAGAGTA
>NZ_JACJOV010000169.1:0-52525 GCF_014695745.1 Leptolyngbya sp. FACHB-671
CCAATTCTGTATATCGCATATCTGCTTCTGACGATAGCTTCTAGATAGAAACTATCTCGCTTCGCTGCGATCCTCAACTGTCACATCCCTTTGCTATTCATGCAGGAGGTCTAGTGGGTTACGCTGGCGCTAAAACGCACTCTACAGAATTTTACTGATTGCAGGGGTTTCACATGGCTTACACCTCCTCCAAAACGATTACGTTTGAGGACTTTCTCGCTCAATATGGCGACAACCCTCGCTACGAACTCGCTGACGGAGAATTAATCGACATGGAACCAACTGGTCCTCACGAAACCGTTGGCGGTAAACTAGCAACCCAAATTGGCATCGCTATCACAGCTGCACAATTTCCCTGGTTCATTCCTCGTACTTGCCTGATTTGCCCTTTTTCCGATATCGCCACTGCTCGTCGCCCCGACATTGTGGTGCTTGACGAAGCTGTTCTGACTAGTGAGCCTCTCTGGGAACAAGAACCTGTGATTACGCTAGGGCGCTCGATCAAGCTCGTCGTCGAAATCGTCAGCACAAACTGGGAAACGGATTATGCCCGAAAAGTTGAAGAGTACGCGCTTCTAGGAATTCCTGAATATTGGATTGTAGACTATCACGGTATAGGTGGTGTTGCGTTCATTGGCAAGCCCAAGCAACCCACCTTCACGGTTTGTCAGCTCATCGGTGAAGAGTACCAGCAGACGCAATATCGCCTCGGTCAACTTATTCACTCTCCCCTTTTACCCAATCTTCAGCTACGGCTAGACGATATTCTCCCCTGTTAGTTTGGCGGCTGACGTACTCTTTCTATGCCTTCAATTTCTCTTCAAAAATAGGGCACGCTCCGCCTCTCTGCGCCGCACCAATCCTTGCAGTATCCTACCACCGCCTTTATTCCAAAGCAGCAGTTGATCCGCTGCGCCCTGATAGTTGCGTTGGTTAAGCAGCTTGAGCAGAGTCGATCGCTGAAATGCGCCAATGCCTACGTTGAAAGCAAAGCAAACCAAAGCACTGAATTGGTTTGATGTAAGAGGCACTTTGACCATGTCACTGACTGCCTTCTCAAACCGGACTAGATCGCGCTGCAATAGGTCTTCGCCGCCTTGTTGGGTGATGCGATCGCCCATTCTCACTCCCAGCGTAGACCCATAGCCAATCGTCGGTACTCCCGCCGGACAAATATAAGCTTGGGGTCTGAACCCCTCAAAATGCTTAATCATGTCCAACCCAGCCCGGTTGATTTTGCCAGAAGTGCCAGAAGTTGGTGGGGGAGGTTGGGGTGGCTCAACCCCTTCAATCAAACAATGCCCTTTGTAGACATACCAGACGCTAGCATTGTTCAAAATTGGACCTTCAAAGCAAACCTTGATATGTCCCTGAAGGTTCTCCCCCGGCACCTCGTAGGCGTAAGAGTGTAAGAAAATTCGACAGGGTGGTTTGGCAACTTTTTCGTTGGCAGCTAGCGCTTCTGCGGGCACTGGACGCCGCTTTAACAAGGTCGGTTTAGTAATTCTAAGCACCAGGGGTTGCTTTTCAGGCACCGGAGCAGGACTATTCTCAGTTCCTTCGATCAAGGAATGCTCCTTCGGCACGTACCAAACGCTAGAACCTTTGTATGGACCTGCGAGAAAGATTTTGAAGTGATTTTGCAGGTTTTCCCCTGGTACAGACTCCGCGTAAGATTCCAGTGGAATTCGGCAGGGTCCCTTGTCAACCGTCTCACCAACCGTAAGCTGATCCAACGGAGCAATGCGGCGTTTTAACACAGTTGGACGGGTGATTCTAAGTACCAGAGGAGTTGTAACGTTTGCCATAGGTAGAGCCAAGAATATGCTGTCATTTTAATCACACTTCACCGAGATGGAAAAGCATGGTGAGAATATAGGCTTTTAGGGTGGGGTGAGATACATTTTATAAGCTGTCATTCGTCGCTGGTTGTGTGTAGGGCTGGAATATAACCGAGCACCTAGGACTGATGACCAGTGACCCACACCCAACCTTCATTCAAAAATTTTGTAGGTTTATGGCACGACTAGTTGTAGCGACGGGTAATCCTGGCAAGCTCAAGGAAATGCAGGCATACCTGACTAGGCTCGATTTGGAGCTAGTCCTAAAGCCAGCAGAATTAGACATCGAAGAAACGGGGGAGACATTTGCTGAAAATGCCTGTCTGAAAGCATCACAAGTTGCAAAGGCGGTGGGAGAATGGGCGATCGCCGACGATTCTGGTTTAGCGGTCGATGCTTTGAATGGCGCACCGGGGTTATATTCTGCTCGCTATGGCAACTCTGACTCCGATCGGATTGAGCGATTGTTATCTGAATTAGGGGATACGCAAAGTCGACAGGCTCAGTTTATTTGTGTAGTGGCGATCGCCCGTCCTGATGGCTCAATTGCCGTGCAAACCGAAGGCATTTGTCCCGGAGAAATTCTTCATGCCCCTCGTGGCACGGGCGGGTTTGGCTACGACCCAATCTTTTACGTGCCAGGGCAGCAAATGACCTTTGCCGAGATGCCGCCTCAAACCAAACACGCGATCAGCCACAGGGGGCTAGCTTTTCAGCAGCTATTGCCAAAGCTATCGCAAGGCGGAAAAGACTTTTTTGAGCAATATGAGCAATAGATGCGAGACACGATATACAAGAGGTAGCTTTATGGTTTATGCTTAGAAGCTGGAACCGGTAGCTAGCTTGTCAAAGCAATTCGGAAAGTTAGCTTGTGGTATTCAGACCTGCGGATGTGGCGGAATTGGTATACGCGCACGTTTGAGGGGCGTGTGGCTTTGCCTTGCGAGTTCGAGTCTCGCCATCCGCATTACCAAAACTTTCAATACGTCTCCGAAGATCAGGGCCAGCAAACTGGGAAGCTAGATCATCGGATTGTGATTTCGATCTGTAAGTTCTCCGCGAGAGGATTTATGATGAATAGGAAGATAAAGTTTTGTAAACAAAATTGACTCAAGCCTTTCAACCGACCAGAGGTACAGCGGTTTCTACCGCGTGGCACAAGCTCGACTCTTCATGGCAAGGAGATGAAGTGGTCGTGCAGCGAGGACTTCCCCATGAACAACTGGCACCCGCCTGGCAAATGTTGCTTTTGGGTGACGGTTCACCAACTCGGCACCTACAGTTATTGACGGGTGAGCCAACCGAGGTAGACGTGATTGACATGTCTCTGATTGGCAACGACTTAGATCAGGCCCCTGACTTAATTCAAAGAGTTCCGGGTCCACGCTTGCGCCGTCAGGTTTGGCTACGAACGGCATCTGGGCAGCGGTTAGCCTATGCCACTTCCTGGTGGGAAGCAAGCCACGTAGATGAATATTTGCAAAATCGATCGCTACCCATTTGGGCAAGCCTAACTCGCCTGCGAACAGAGCTACATCGCGATGTGCAGGGAATTCATTATGGTTACTCAACGGCTCTAGAACTCGCTTTTGAGCAGAAAGGTCCTTTTTGGGGTCGTTACTACCTGTTTTGGCATCACGGGCAGCCACTAACGCTAATTTATGAAGTTTTTTCGCCCTATCTAGCGAAATATTTGGGCAATATTCGAAGCGGCAGTGGCTCTAACTCCCTCTAAACAGTTCAAAACAGTCCTCGTTCAGAGATTTTCTGGAAGAGAGGCAGAAAATGCTGTATTCAAATGGGCCCTACAGCGTTAGGAGTTGTTTGTGTCCGTGGAGTACTTTTAAGAGTACTTTTTAGAAATATTATTTTCTGAATAGTCCGGATTCGGAGAAGGGCTCTGTGCTGTGCCAGTTTTGTCTAGACGTGTATCTGGGCAATCTATCAGAGCAACACATTGAGCTTATAGTCCTTTTCTATCTAGACCTACCTTTAGGAGGCTGGGAAGTCTTTTATAACTCTAAATTGGGTAGGTTGAGCGCTTTAAGTTACATCTGTTGCACTCTATCCTCCTTACTTATTCACTTCCTTCATTTCCTGATATTCACCTACTGAGATTCATATTGTTTCCCCATACCAAACGGTTCTCGTTAGATCGATTTGGCTATTTCGTGCTTACCTTGCCACTAATTCATTGTTGAGATAATGACCGCGAAAGAAAGGAGGCGAACGATTGATCTGGGTGCTACGACTGCCCATTTGCTGCAAACATTAACGCTTTCGATTGGGGCTTCTCCCGATTTTGAAACAGCACTCGAAGTTGTTTTGCAGCAGGTTTGTCGGCTCACAGATTGGGCCTTTGCAGAAGCCTGGATTCCTGATGTTAAAGCAGAGGTGCTGACCTGTAGCCCAATTTGGCATAGCAGCAGCACGTCTCAGGCAATCCTCCAGTTTCGGGAGTTTAGTGAAACGCTGACTTTTCCACTCACAGTTGGGTTACCAGGTCGGGTTTGGAGTAGCCAGCAGCCAGAGTGGGATTCTGATGTTTCCTGGCAGACTGAAACTGCTTTTCCACGGGTGGAGTTGGCGATCGCCGCTGGCTTAAGGTCAGGTTTAGGAATTCCAGTCGTTGCAGATGGACGAGTTCTTGCTGTGCTGGTGTTTTTTATGCAAGATTCTCGGCAGGAAGACTGGCAGTTAGTGAAGCTGGTCCGGGCGATCGCGGCTCCTCTAGGAATGTTGATGCAGCTCAAGCAAACCGAAAAGAATCTTCAAGAGAAAGAAGAATTTCTACGTCTGCTGTTAGACAATATTTTTCCAAAAATTTTCTGGAAAGACCGAAACTCTGTTTATCAGGGTTGTAACCGTAAGTGGGCTGAGTCTCGGAGCTTCAGCGACCCTAAAGATATTGTGGGTTTAACGGATTATGATTTGCCCCACCT
Source organism: Leptolyngbya sp. FACHB-671 (assembly GCF_014695745.1). Lineage (NCBI taxonomy): Bacteria > Bacillati > Cyanobacteriota > Cyanophyceae > Leptolyngbyales > Leptolyngbyaceae > Leptolyngbya > Leptolyngbya sp. FACHB-671. The sequence goes on from NZ_JACJOV010000169.1 coordinate 4,784, forward strand.
GGCGGAAGCAGCAGTAAGCTACATTGAGCAAGACCGTCAGGTGATAGAAACAGGCATTCCAATATTGCGTCTGGTTGAATCTGAAATTGGTCTGGACGGGCAGCAAATTTGGCAGGAGATTAACAAAATTCCAATTCGCAATGCGGCAGGTGAGGTGATCGGGCTACTGGGAACGATCGAAGACATCACTGAGCGTTGCAGAGTTGAGGAGGCATTGAAACAGGCTGAGCAAAAATATCGCAGTATTTTTGAAAATGCCGTTGAAGGAATTTTTCAATCTTCGATTGATGGTAGGTACCTGACAGTTAACCCAATGCTGACTCGGATCTACGGTTATGACTCGGTGGAGCAGTTAATCGACAGCCTCACGGATATTCAGCATCAACTCTATGTCAATCCCGATCGCCGCACTGAATTTATCCGGTTGTTGCAAGAACAGGATGTCGTGCGCGGGTTTGAATCTGAAATATATCGGCGAGACGGCAACAAAATCTGGATCTTAGAAAACGCTCGGGCGATTCGAGATGCGGAGGGACAACTGCTGGGCTGTGAAGGCACCGTAGAGGATATTACTGAGCGCAAACGGGCTGAGGTTGCGCTGCATCGGCGCGATAGTTTGCTTCAAGGTGTTGCAGATGCAACGCATTATCTGCTGACCAACTCAGACTGCGAACAGGCGATCGCCCAATCTCTTACCGCTTTGGGCACTGCGGCTCAGGTTGACCGGGTTTATATTTTTGAGAATCATGCTCATCCTCAAACGGGTGAAACTGCGATAAGTACTCGATTTGAGTGGACTCGCCCAGAGATTCCTCCAATTTTGCATCAGTCGCGCTGGCAAAATTTGCCCTACATCAGTTCTGGGCTAGGTCGATGGTATCGAACCCTGGCAGCGGGTCAGTCGATCGCTGGAGTTGTCCGCTTTCTCCCCCCAGCAGAGCAAAAGCTGCTGAGCCGGGAGAAGATTCTGTCTATGCTGATAGTGCCGATCTTTGTGGAGGAAAAGTTTTGGGGCTACATCGGGCTAGATGATTGCCACTCAGAGCGGGAGTGGTCAAAGAATGAAGAGTCGATTTTGATGGCGATCGCTGCCAGCATCGGAGCCGTTTTACAGCGCCGTTGGACAGAAGATATGATTCGCTATCAAGCGTTTCATGACTTGCTGACGGGCTTGCCCAATCGCATTTTATTTGGCGATCGCCTGGAGCAAGCGATTGCTCAGGCACAACTGCATCAAAGCATGATTGCGGTGATGTTTCTCGATCTAGATCGGTTCAAAACCATCAATGACACCCTGGGACACGCGATCGGTGACCAGCTTCTCCAAAACTCTTCCCAGCGTTTGATTAGTTGTATCAGGGAAAGCGATATTGTTGCCCGGTGGGGAGGTGATGAGTTCACTCTGCTGTTGCCCCAAGTGACCTGTGCTGAAGATGCTGCTCAGATTGCTCAGCGCATTCTTGAGGTGATGCAGCCAGCTTTTAACCTGGAAGGACACGAACTTTATGTGACTAGCAGTATTGGCATTGCGATTTCTCCCCAAGATGGTACAGATGCCCAATCGCTGCTCAAAAATGCGGATGCTGCGCTTTATCGCGCCAAAGATCAGGGACGCAACAATTACCAGTTTTATACGGCGGCAATTAGCTCTGAGGTGTCTGAGCTGCTGATTCTAGACAACAGCCTGCATCGTGCGCTTGAGCGGCAAGAGTTTGTCATCTACTACCAGCCTCAGATCAATGTCTACACAGGCCAAATCACCCAAATGGAAGCGCTGCTGCGGTGGCAGCATCCGGATTTAGGCATTATTCCTCCTCAAAAATTTATTGGCTTGGCAGAAGAAAATGGCTTGATTATTCCGATTGGAGAATGGGTGCTGCAAGTTGCCTGTGCTCAGTGCAAAATTTGGCAGACAATGAATTTACCCCCAGTTCGGATGGCTGTTAACCTTTCGGTGCGCCAGTTTCAACAGCCTCAACTGACAGAGAAAATCATGCAGGTTCTCCAGACTAGCGAACTCAGTCCTGCACTGCTTGAGCTAGAAATTACTGAAACTGCAGCTATGGGAAATATCGACTTCAGTATCGGTATGCTGCATGAGCTGAGGGCAATGGGAGTTCGCATCTCAATGGATGATTTCGGCACAGGCTATTCGTCGCTTAGCTACCTGAAGAAATTTCCGCTCGATACGCTTAAGATCGCTCGCTCTTTCATTCAAGATCTGACAGACAATTCTGAGGATGTCGCCATCATCACGGCGATCATTGCGTTAGGGCAAGGACTCAAGCTGTCAGTCGTGGCAGAAGGGGTGGAGACTGAGAGCCAGATGAACTGCTTGCGATCGCTCCACTGTCAGGAGATGCAAGGCTATTGGCTCAGTCCACCCCTAGATGCTCAAGCTGCCACCCAATTCCTCCAAACGCACCTGCAAACTGCGCCCTAGAACTGTCGCCCTAGAACTGTCGCAAAAATCTCAGGTCGCTGGTGTACAGACGGCGAATGTCATCTAACTGGTGCAGCACCATTGCAAACCGCTCAACGCCAAAGCCTGCCGCAAACCCTGTATAAACTTCGGGGTCGTAGCCCACAGCCTTCAGCACGTTTGGGTCGACCATGCCGCAGCCCAACACCTCTAGCCAGCGACCCCGCCACCGCACGTCCACCTCAGCAGATGGCTCTGTGAATGGGAAAAAGCTAGGGCGAAAGCGAATCTCTACATCACCAAACATCGACTCCAGGAAGATTTTGATCGTGCCCTTCAGGTCAGTGAAAGTTAGCCCTTCGTCAACAGCCAAAATCTCGAGCTGATGAAACACGGCAGAATGAGTGGCATCAACCGTATCTCGCCGATAAACACGCCCCGGAGCCGCCACCCGAATGGGCGGATCATTGGCTTCCATATAGCGAATTTGCACCGATGAGGTATGGGTTCGTAGCAGATTGCCATCGGGTAGGTAAAAGGTATCCTGCATGTCACGGGCAGGATGGTCAGCAGGAGTGTTCAGCGCTTCAAAGTTATAGTAGTCGGTTTCCATTTCCGGGCCTTGGGCTACGGTATAGCCCAAACCCACCAGCACATCTAGCGATCGCTCAATCGTACTAGTCAAGGGATGGATATGTCCCTGCGGTATATACATCCCTGGCATCGTTACATCCAGGGTTTCAGTTTCCAGTTGGGCTTCAATTTGAGCTGCTTGCAGGGCTGTCCGTCTCTGCTCAAGGGCTGCTTGCAGCGCTTCCTTGACTTCGTTCGCCAGAGCCCCAATGCGGGGACGCTCCGCCGCATCCAGTCTGCCCATATTGCCCAATACCTGAGGAAGCTGTCCCTTTTTGCCCAGATATTTAATCCGCAGTGGCTCAAGTTGCTCCAGGGTTTCGGCAGTGGCGATCGCCTGCTGAGCTTCTTGGCGCAAAGTTGCTAGTTGAGACTCAAGCTCGCTAAGCTGTGTGGTCATGCTCGTAGTGGCCTAAGGTAATCGTCAAAATAGTCATGCGGACAAGGGCTGGGATACGATGCCAGCATACCTCAGTCTATCTCTTTAATTATCACAAGTGACTGCATGAACCTGCTGATTAGTAATGACGACGGCATCTTTGCCCAAGGCATTCGTACCCTCGCAAATACCCTAGCAGCCGCTGGGCATCAAGTTACAGTCGTTTGTCCCGATCGCGAACGCTCAGCCACTGGGCACGGCTTGACCATTCATGACCCCATTCGGGTAGAGGCAATCGATTCAATTTTTCACCCAACCGTGAGAGCCTGGGCTTGTTCGGGCACCCCCTCTGACTGCGTCAAGCTAGCCCTGGGAGGACTAATGGATAGCCCCCCTGAGATCGTTTTGTCAGGGATCAATCATGGCTCTAACTTAGGAACGGATGTGCTTTATTCCGGTACAGTCTCCGCTGCAATGGAAGGACTGATAGAGGGGATTCCCAGCATCGCTTTTAGTCTAGCTAGTTCTTCTACTCAAGACTTTCAGCCTGCTGCGAATTTTGCTCAAACCCTAGTCGATCGCATCTCCAGACAACCCTTGCCTTCCGCTATGCTGCTCAATGTCAATATTCCAGCAGTTCGTCAGCAAGACATTATCGGGGTTGCACTGACTCGTCAAGGAATCCGCCGCTATTTCGATACGTTTGAAAAGCGGATCGATCCTAGAGGCAAAACCTATTACTGGCTGGCTGGAGAGCTAATCGAAGAAATTTCTGAACCGGATCAGATAACTACAATGGCGGGTGTACCTGACCTTAATCTAGAGTGGGCAAATCAAACAATGACTGATGTACAGGCAATTCGTCAAAATTACATCACAGTCACACCACTCCAGTACAACTTAACGTGTAAGCTAGGACTAGCAAATTTGAAGGATTGGCAGCTAAATTTTTTCAAAAATCCCTGAATCGGGTGATTGATTTGGTAGATATTATGAGTTCTCAAGATTGATAGTGAGAAAACAGTCTAAACTAGAAGCAGTAGGCAGCAGTCCGACCGGGTTGAAGTACCTGTCTGCTGGTTTAGAAACCTTGGGCGTGGGTGCTTCGTAAAGTTTTCTACCAATCTGCAACAGAGGTTATGTTCCCAGGGCAGTGTCTACAAGATCTGGGTTAACTAGGATTTAAGGTTGTGGACGCTTGGAATCGAAACTCATCTTTTGAGACTCGGTGGAATCCAGAAAGAGATACTCATGTCTAACATGCAAGACCAATTTACAGTTCATTTCTGGGGTGTGAGAGGAAGCATTGCCTGCCCAGGGGCAGAGACGGTACGCTATGGCGGCAACACGTCTTGTGTAGAAATGCGGGTTGGTGGTCATCGCCTCATTTTTGACGGCGGAACGGGTCTGCGAGTGTTAGGGCAAACCCTTCTCCGAGAAATGCCGCTTGAGGCGTACATGTTCTTCACCCACTCGCATTGGGATCACATTCAGGGGTTCCCGTTCTGCGTCCCAGCTTTTATTAGGGGCAATCGTTTTCACATCTATGGAGCAGTCGCGCCCAACGGTTCCACTATTGAGCAGCGGTTAAACGACCAGATGCTTCACCCCAACTTTCCGGTGCCGCTGCAAATAATGGGGGCTGAGCTGGAATTTAACGATATTGCGGTGGGCGAGCCCGTCCAGATTGACGATATTCTCGTCGAAAACGCACTGCTCAATCACCCCGGTGAGGCAGTCGGCTATCGAGTGAACTGGCGGGGGTGTGTGGCAGCTTACGTTACCGATACTGAACATTTCCCCGATCGCCTCGATCCGAATGTCCTGTGGCTGGCGCACGAAGCCGACATTTTGATTTACGACGCAACCTACACCGACGAGGAATATTACTCTGAGAAGTCGAGTAAGGTTGGCTGGGGCCATTCAACCTGGCAAGAAGCTGTCAAAGTGGCGAAGGCTGCGAACGTTAAAAAGCTGGTAATCTTCCACCACGATCCTTTGCATAGCGATGACTTTATGGATCGGGTGAAAGAGCAAACGGCTGAGCAATTTCCAAATAGCGTTGTCGCCTGGGAAGGTCTAGAGCTGTCGCTTACGCCTCCAGCAGTTGCGACTGATGCAAATGGGGACGGGGCTAATGCAAATTCAAATGGCTCTGAGGCTCATCATACCAATGGTTCGAGCAATAGTTCGATTGAGGCAGGGGCGATCGCTAGACCCGAAAAGCAAGTTTCTGCCCAAATCTAAGCCTCATCTTGGCTTCAAAAATTGCTTCAAAAGTTGGGCAACAAGTAGATGTATGTCAGAATGTAAAGCGTGTGGATCACTTCTTCTCTGACTACAGCTAAATCTCCAACTCTCGTTGCTCTGGGAAATTTTGATGGTGTGCACCGAGGGCACCAGCAGGTTATCCAACCTATCTTGTCTGCTGCCTTAGCTGCACCCGAGACGGGGCGTCCTACGGTCGTCACCTTTCGCCCCCACCCTCAAGAGTTTTTTTCGGGACAAAGCCGTCCTCTGCTCACTCCTCTGGACGAAAAGGCATCCTATCTAAGCAAGTTAGGGGTTGAGCAGCTAGTTTTGCTGCCTTTTGATCGAGCGCTGGCTGATTTGACTCCTGAGCAATTTGTTGAAACGGTTCTAGTACAGCATTTGCAGGCTCGGCAGGTTAGTGTGGGGGAGGATTTTTGTTTTGGACGCAAGCGATCAGGAACAGCAACAGATTTGCAGGCGATCGCCACTCCCTTCAACATTCAGGTACAAGTCGTTCCCCTTCACACTGCGGAGGGGGAGCGAATTAGCAGTTCTGCAATTCGTCAGGCGCTTCAAGAAGGGAACCTCGCCAAAGCCAATCAGCTTCTAGGCAGACCGTACAGCCTGGTTGGTCAAGTCGTTGAAGGGCAGCAGCTAGGCAGAACGATTGGTTTTCCTACAGCTAACCTAAAACTTCCTGCTGAGAAGTTTTTACCGCGTCAGGGAGTCTACTGCGTTTGGGTTTACTTGTCTAAACCGACTGACCCTTCTGCATCCAATCACTTGGCACAGGCGCTACCTGGTGTGATGAATCTCGGTCATCGCCCTACCGTAGGCGGAGTTCAGCAAACCGTGGAAGTCCACCTGCTGGACTGGTCAGGCGACCTGTATGGGCAAACGTTAACCGTAAGCCTTGCAGAATTTTTGCGTCCAGAACAAAAATTTGCTTCCCTGGAAGAATTAAAGGCACAAATTCAGTCCGATTCCACAAGCGCTCGCTCTATCCTTGCTGCCGCTCCAGCTGCCTCTTCAGGAGTTTGATCAATTACAATCTCCTCGAAAGTAATACCTATTACAAAAATCCTGGACAGAGAGTAGTCGTTTAGGTTAGGCATAGATGGAATTTGGATTGTAGGGTATCTAACAGGTTTATGAGAGAGAGCATCGAGCGACTAACGCAAAATCTGGGGCGCACTATCGTTGGAAAAACGGATGCAATTCGGCTGGTGATGGTTGCTCTCTTATCGGGAGGACATGCTCTGCTCGAAGACGTGCCTGGGGTCGGTAAGACCCTATTGGCAAAGTCTCTGGCTCGCTCAATTGACGGCAAGTTTCAGCGCATTCAATGTACTCCTGACCTTTTGCCAACTGACGTGACAGGTACCAACATTTGGAACCCAAGTCGCGGTGAATTTGAATTTTTGCCAGGGCCAGTGTTTGCAAATATACTGCTGGCAGACGAAATTAATCGGGCAACGCCCCGTACTCAGTCAGCCTTATTAGAGGTAATGGAAGAACAGCAGGTAACAGTAGATGGCGTTTCTCGTGCTGTGCCTGCTCCTTTTTTTGTGATTGCAACCCAAAACCCAATTGAGTATCAGGGCACTTTCCCATTGCCCGAGGCCCAAATGGATCGCTTTGCAATCTCTCTCTCGTTGGGCTATCCCAGTGAGGTTGAAGAATTGCAGATGCTGCAACGGCTCAGCCATGATGTCACTCCTCAAGAATTGCAGCCTTGCGTTTCTCTGGAAGATATGAAAGCCCTTCGTCATCTTTGCATTCAAGTGAAAGTTGAAACCCACTTACAGCAATACATTCTTGATCTGGTGCGCTCAACTCGTCAGGATGAGGAAGTCATGCTGGGAGTGAGTCCGCGTGGCGCAGTCGCTCTACACCGAACCACTCAGGCATTGGCTTTTTTGGAGGGCCGAGATTACGCAATACCGGATGATGTTAAGTTTCTCGCGCCTCATGTTCTGTCGCATCGGTTAATCCCAACCGGGGGACGCAAGGCAAAAGCGGTAGTTGAGCGGCTGTTGCGTTCTGTATCGATTCCCTAGTGCGGCGTTAACAAAGCTGTAGCCATCCATTGTCATGGATTCGTAGGAATTACATCGTTACAAAAAAGAATGAATGGGAATGCTGAGGGTGATTCGCAAGTAAAGCTTGCAGTCTTACAGTCACCAGGGTGTTGTCATGAAAGTTGGTCGCCGCGCTGCGCTTTGTTTCCTGCAAAGAACTGAAGCTGTTGCTTCTAGAAAACAAACTCGGAAGCTGACTAGAGGGCACACCTTGCAAGAGCTTTTAGTAGTGGTTGCAATAATGGGAATCTTGGCAGCGATCGCCGCACCTTCCGGCCTCGCCCTCTATCACACTTCCCAGGTCAACGCAGCCCGCAGTCAAGTTCACCAAATCATCCGTCAAGCGCAGCGTGAAGCGATTCGACATCGTGTCAGTTGGCAGGCTAGCTTTCGAGACGTTAACGGCACAGTACAGTGGGCTGTCCATCCTGTTACAACGCTTCCAGCCTTAGCAAACTGGCAGAATTTAAACACGGGTGTACGAATTGATGTGGACGCCACAACCTTCGTGCCATCTAGCGGAATTTACAGAACTCAATTTAATCACAAAGGTCACGCAAATATTTTAGGGCGCTTAACCTTGTCTACTGTGACGAGCGGCGGCAAAATCAAACGATGTGCCGTCGTCTCTACCCTATTAGGAGCAGTAAGAGACGGACGTGGACACCCTCGCCCCGATCAAAACGGTAGATATTGCTACTAAAAATCACAGATTTCATCCGATCAGGCTTTTAAGTTCTTGCCCAATCTCGCAAAACCGTAAGTTTTCCCCCAAGTTTCTATAGTTCGTCTAAAGTTCAGCCCCGTTCTAGAGATGCCTTCCTAAGATAGAAGATAAGGGCACTCAGGCATTGCAATATTGAAGGCATTCAACTGGTTGCCTGATTGCAGCTTGAACTACAAATGCAGACGCGGAGGAAGGAATTTTATGGCTGATGCGGAACAACCGTTAGCTCAGGCCCCGACCCAAGACCGCTCTCTCGATCGCGATTGCACCACTCTATCTCGTCACGTTTTGCAGCAGCTTCAGAGTTTTTCATCCGAAGCTCAGGATTTAAGTGCGTTGATGACTCGGGTTGCGCTTGCCGCTAAGTTAATTGCCCGTCGCCTGACCAGAGCAGGGCTAGTTGAAGATGCGTTGGGTTTTACTGGACGGGTAAATGTGCAGGGAGAGTCCGTCAAAAAGATGGACGTTTATGCCAATCAGGTCTTCATTTCGGTCTTTGAGCAGAGCGGTTTGGTTTGCCGTCTAGCCTCTGAAGAGATGGAAAAGCCTTACTACATCCCTGAAAACTGTCCCGTTGGTCGCTACACTCTGCTTTATGACCCGATTGATGGTTCTTCCAACGTAGATATCAATCTGAACGTGGGAGCAATTTTTGCGATTCGCAGGCAGGAAGGCGAGGACCTTGACGAAACGGCTCAAGATTTGCTGCAAGATGGACGTGGACAAATCGCCGCAGGCTATGTGCTGTTCGGTCCCAGCACCATGTTGGTCTACTCCATTGGCAAAGGAGTTCACGCTTTTACCCTAGACCCCAGTTTGGGCGAATTTATTCTTTCCAGTGAAGACATTCGTATTCCTGAGCACGGCCCTGTTTATAGCGTGAACGAGGGCAATTTCTGGCAGTGGGATGAGTCGATTCGAGATTATATTCGCTACGTGCATCGGCATGAGGGCTATACAGCTCGCTATGGCGGGGCGCTAGTGGGAGATTTTCATCGAATTTTGTTTCAGGGTGGGGTGTTTCTCTATCCAGGGACAGTGAAAAAGCCAGAAGGAAAGCTGCGGCTGCTGTATGAGTCTGCACCGTTAGCTTTTCTAGTGGAGCAGGCAGGCGGACGCGCCAGCACTGGTACTCAGGACATTCTGGATGTGATCCCCAAGCAGCTTCACGATCGCACCCCGCTGTTTATTGGCAGCAAGGAAGACGTTGCGCTGGTTGAATCTTTCATTCAGGAACGCGCAAGAGATCAGCAAGACCAAATGGCTGCTGCTCGATTGTGATAACTGAAGGAAACCGTTGAACAGAGCCGCTGGGTAAGTGAATCACGTTTGATACAAAGAATCTAATTAGGAGCGAATTTGTAATGACAGAAACAAATCATCTACTTGAGATCAAGCAGTACGGTCAAAGTATCTGGATGGACAACTTAAGCCGTGACTTGATTCAATCGGGCGAATTGAAGCAGCTCGTTGAGACAAAAGGAATTTCTGGAATTACCTCTAACCCAGCAATTTTTGAAAAGGCGATCGCCGGAAACGCGGTCTATGACGGCGACATTGAAGCAGGCATCCGGGCGGGTAAGTCGGTGCAAGAGATCTACGAGTCACTAATTTTTGATGACATTCGTAATGCTTGCGATATCCTGCGTCCGGTCTACGAATCGTCTAATGGCTTAGATGGCTACGTCAGCATTGAAGTGCCGCCTTCAATTGCTCACGACTCTGAGATGACCACCAGTGAAGCCAAGCGCTATTACGAGGCGATCGGCAAAGAAAACGTGATGATCAAAATCCCCGGCACTGAGTCCGGTCTGCCTGCAGTAAAAGCCACTATTGCCGAGGGGATCAACGTCAACATCACGCTGCTGTTCTCAGTTCAAAGCTATATCAACACGGCATGGGCTTACATTGAAGGGCTAGAAGCACGGGCTGCTAAAGGCGAAGACATCAGCAAAATTGCCTCCGTCGCCAGTTTCTTCCTCAGCCGCATTGATATCAACATCGACGAGCGGATTGAGCAAAAGCTGAAGGAAGGCACCGATCGCCTGGAGAAAGAAGCCAAGCTAAGACAGGTTATGGGTAAAGTGGCGATCGCCAATGCCAAAATTGCTTACCAGGAATACAAAAAGATTTTTGGGGGCGATCGCTGGCAGGCACTAGCCGCCAAGGGCGCAAAAGTACAGCGGCTCCTGTGGGCCAGCACTAGCACCAAGAATCCCGACTACAGCGATGTCATGTATGTAGACGAATTGGTAGGGCCCGAAACAGTCAATACTCTACCTCCCGCTACAATTGAGGCCTGTGCAGATCATTGCGATGTCGCTAGCCGCATTGAAACTGACGTTGACAAAGCTTACAACCTGATCGAAAGCCTCAAAGACCCAGACATCGACATCAACCTCGACGAAGTGATGGACGAACTGCTAACCGAAGGAATCGACAAATTCGTCAAGCCCTTTGAGTCCCTGATGAAATCTCTTCAGGAGAAAGTCGATCACCTCGCTCCCGTCTCATAGAAAGGTTAGTTAAGGTATGAGTTTTGAATCTTGAGCTAAGTGCTCTTTATTCAAAACTCATACTTCAAGCCTCTAAACTTCTACTTCAAATCTCCAAACTCCTACTTCCCCTCCTTCTATGGTTACTCTGCTCGAAAACCCCCTTCGCGTTGGCTTACAGCAAGACCGGATTCCGGAACCCCAAATTCTCGTGATCTTTGGTGCATCTGGCGATTTGACTCAGCGTAAGCTTGTTCCTGCTATCTACCAGATGAAGCTGGAGCGTAAGCTACCCCCCGAGTTAACCATCGTAGGAGTTGCCCGACGAGAGTGGAGCCACGACTTCTTTCGAGAACATCTTCGAGAAGGGGTCGAACAATTCGGCGGTGGACTCGGCGCAGAGGCAGCCTGGGAAGACTTTGCCAAAGGGCTGTATTACTGTGCCTCTGACATTGACAATCCGGCAGGCTATCAGAAGCTCAAAGCCTTTTTAAGTGAGTTAGACGAAAAACGAGGCACCCGAGGAAATCGGGTCTTTTACCTGTCGGTCGCGCCCCGGTTCTTTGCAGAAGCGGCCCAACAGCTTGGTAATGCAGGGATGTTAAGCGAGCCCCACAAGCAGCGTTTGGTGATCGAAAAGCCATTTGGTCGAGATTTGGGTTCGGCTCAGGTCCTTAATCGAGTGGTACGTCAGGTTTGTTCAGAAGAACAGATTTACCGGATTGATCATTATTTAGGTAAGGAAACGGTTCAAAACCTGATGGTCTTTCGCTTCGCTAACGCGATTTTTGAGCCATTGTGGAACCGTCAATTTGTCGACCATGTCCAAATTACTGTTGCTGAAACCGTTGGCTTAGAAGGACGAGCAGGCTACTACGAATCAGCAGGCGCATTGCGAGACATGGTGCAAAACCACCTGATGCAGCTTTTCTGCTTGACAGCAATGGAGCCTCCTAACTCTCTCGATGCTGACAGTGTTCGCAATGAGAAAGTGAAAGTGCTGCAAGCGACCCACCTGGCAGATTTAGAAAATCTGGAACTTTCAGCTATTCGAGGGCAATATACCGCAGGCTGGATGGGAGGAAAATCTGTCCCTGGCTATCGCGATGAGGAAGGTGCTGATCCTAAATCCACAACTCCAACCTATGCTGCTCTCAAGCTCTACGTTGATAATTGGCGCTGGAAGGGAGTGCCTTTCTACCTGCGAACGGGTAAACGGATGCCTAAAAAGGTAACTGAAATCGCCATCCAGTACAAGGAGGTGCCTTACCTGATGTTTCAGTCTGCCTCAAAGCAGGTGAATCGCAACGTGCTAGCTCTGCGTATTCAACCTGATGAAGGAATTTCAATGCGGTTTGAGGTGAAGACTCCGGGCAACTCACTCAGAACTCGCTCTGTCGATATGGACTTCCGCTACGACACGGCATTTGGTCAGGCAAATGCAGACGCTTACGGGCGGTTGCTGATTGACTGTATGTTAGGGGATCAAACCCTATTTACTCGGGGTGACGAAGTAGAAGCATCCTGGCGTATTCTCACGCCGCTGCTAGAAGTCTGGGATGCTCCTGCTCCTGCAGAAGTGATTCCCCTTTATGAGGCTGGCACCTGGGAACCCGTTGAAGCTGAAATGCTGCTGAACCGGGACGGGCGAAACTGGCGTAGGCTTTAGGTGAGAGGCTGGGGGAAAGTTAGAGGATTTTGATCTCACTGGCTCTATCTCTGATTTTGCTTTTGTCAACAGTTCCAGTTCAGTATTTCAATTTATTACAACTCATCACTAACCTAAACGAGACAAATGACAACCCCAATCGTCGCCCTACAAAAACCGAAGGATATCTCCCTCGACGAGATTGAGGCAGAGCTTGGCAAAATTTGGCGTAGCCAGAGCGGTGGTGGTGCCACTCGTGCCGCTACGTTTAGCATGGTCGTCTATGAACCAGAAGAATTTCAGCAGCTCTTGGCAGCTCTTGGCTTTTATGATGGGCCCATTGATGGCATTCATGGACCACTCACCAAAACTGCAATTACAGAAGCTCAGAAAATCTATGGGCTACGGGTGACTGGACGGGTTGACTCTGAAACCTTGGCACGGCTACGCGAAGAATTTGCCAAGCAGCCTGCCGAGCGGATAGAGATTCCAAATATTAACGCTAGAGGATTTAGCATTAGTGATGCGATCGCTGCTCAAAACCCTTGTCGCATCATTACTCTCTCCCCGGTACTAGGAGAAGATGAGGGTGTGACTGCTCAAGTGTCTGCCTACTGTCCAATTCAAAAAAGTAGCGCTAGCAATCTGATTTGCTGTGAGTACATTACCCTGCGCGGCACCAAAGTAGCACTGGAACGGGTCACTGATCTCGTTGCTTCTCTGATGATCCCCGAACTGCCCAAGTTTGTCTGGTGGAAAGCAACGCCCAATCCTGAGCAGGAACTTTTCAAACGGCTGTCAACGTCCTGCCAGTGCCTCATTCTTGATTCCTGTTATTTCAGCGATCCAGAATCCGAATTTCTCAAGATGCAGGAGCTGATTGAAGCAAGAACCTATATTGCTGACTTGAACTGGCATCGGCTTGCTTCCTGGCAAGAACTCACGGCTGCTGCATTTGACCCCCCAGAGCGACGAGCTGCCCTGGGAGAAGTCGATCGAGTCACCATTGACTACGAAAAAGGAAACGCGGCTCAGGCGTTGATGTTCTTAGGTTGGCTTGCCAGTCGGTTGGAATGGGAACCCGTTGCCTTCACTGAAGAGGGAGGCGACTACGACTTGAAACATGTCAAGTTCAACGGTCCTAACGGTCGGCAGATAGAAGCAGAATTGGCGGCTATTCCTACGGCTGATTGGGGAGAGATTCCCGGTGATATGGTTGGTCTGCGTTTGACTTCGACTAACCTAAATGCTGATTGCTGCACCATTCTCTGCTCTGAAACAACGGGCTGTATGCGAATGGAGGCTGGAGGAAGCGCTCAAGCCTGCCGCACTGAGCAGGTAACTCCGATGTCTGACCAACGGGCAGAGTCTTTGCTCAGCCAGCAGCTACAGCGCTGGGGACGAGACATGCTGTATGAGGAAAGCTTGGCAGTCGTAGCAAAAATTCTAAGCCTATTGCCCGCTTGACAACGGATTTCTGGGGTGAATGGCAGTGCGGCGGAGCCGCGCTGCCATTCATGCTTTAAAGAGTGATTCACGTAGGAGATTAGCACTGTAGTAGCTTTGCTAAAGCTTGGAAACCGCTGGACAGTCTTTGATGTACCATCGCCAGGGAATATCTGTACCTTGGGTTAGCCCAATGCGAGTTGTTTGGACAAAGGCGATCGCCCCCTGCTCCAACTTGTGCTCAAAGGTCGGGCTGCGATGCTCTAGCCAAAGCGGTTGTCCAGGTGAAAGCGCCTGAGCGCTTAGGCTTAAGTCAATGTTGAAGGCACGGCACAGTTTACCAGGACCGGCTGCAATCCGGTTGAGTTTGCGTTCTTTTTGTTCGCTCCAGGGCGGCACCGTTTCCAATTCCAGCGCCCGAATCAATACCGCACTGGGTACCCCATCCAAATCGGTCACTACATTCAGGCAGTGATACATTCCATAGATTAGGTAAACGTAAGTCATGCCAGCAGCCCCAAACATGACCTGATTGCGCTTGGTCGGTCGTCGGTAAGCATGGCAAGCCGGATCGCCAGGAGCGTATGCCTCTGTTTCAACAATCAATCCCCGATAAATCTGACCAGATTCAACCTGACGAACTAGAGTACAGCCCAGCAAATCTGGAGCAACTTCCGTCGAGGGACGGGACAACCACTCAGGAGTAATGGGTTGACGAGCATTTTGAGCCAAATTTTCAGAGGACGGCTGTGGCAGAATTGAATTCACAAATTTTGCGATCGCGCTTTAACTTGATAGGATTGGAACAGGTCTAATCAGACCGTTTAAACATCTAACTCAAATTCTTTAATTGCTCAAATTCTCATAAATTTGGCTATTGCTCGATTTTGCTGCTCCGTTAGCTCACGCTGACTGAGTGTCACTCAGCTTTTTGTGTAACCCCTTGTATAAGCGAGACGCAAAAGAAAAACATGGATGTCAAACTAATTTTATTGGCGCTGACCCCTATCTTCATTTTGTCCTGTCTGTTTTTTGGCACACGCAACGGTTTTTACGATACCGACAACTATCACGGCAATGGCTCCGCTCACTAGTCTTTAGACGGCGAGGACAGCTTCACGTTTGGTGCCCTGACAATGGCAGGGAGGCTTTACCGTGACAGAACTAGAATGCTTGCCCTATGCAGTTGGTCATGCAGATGAAGGGGTTTGCTTGTTGGTGCAAATGGGACCCTATCGAGTCCTGCTAGATTGTGGGTTAGAAGATCTGTCTTTGTTTAAAGATAGCTCTAAGCAGGCACCTCCAGCAGATTTGGTTCTTTGCACCCATGCTCATCCCGATCATGCTAGAGGGCTTTTAGCGCTGCATCGGGCTTTCCCAAAACTACCGATTTATGCGAGTGAGGTCACGGCCCAACTGCTTTCGCTCAACTGGTTGGGTGAAGACGTGCCGATGTTTTGCCATGCCTTACCCTGGCGATCGCCCGTCGAGTTTCTAGATGGGCTAAGTGCGGAACTTTACCCCGCCGGTCACCTACCCGGGGCTGCTGCGCTGCTGCTCACCTACACCACCTCTGAACGCCCCTACACCCTGTTTTACACGGGAGATTTCTTGCTCTCTAGCTCCCGCCTGGTTGAGGGACTGCCCCTAGAAGAATTGCGCGGGCTTAAACCCGACGCTCTAATTGTTGAAGGCACCTATGGCACAGCCCGCCACCCTCATCGCCGTCAGCAAGAAAACCAGCTTGCTGAGAGGATTAATCGGGCGATCGCCGAGCAGCAATCTGTTTTGCTGCCCACTCCAACTTTGGGGTTAGGGCAAGAATTGCTGATGCTGTTGCGAAGCCACCACCACTTTACCGGTCGCAATCTTGATATCTGGGTCGATAACACTGTCGCAGCAGGCTGTGATGCTTACCTCGATCTCCTGTCCTATTTCCCTAGCGCCGTTCAAAACTTTGCTCGCCATCAACCGCTCTTTTGGGACGAGCGCATTCGTCCTCGAGTTCGACGGCTGAGCCATGAACCAAACAATGGCAAAACGGCACCTCAACTCAATCATCCCTGTATCATCCTCACTCACAAGTCAGCGAATTTCAGCCAATATTGCCACCCCAACACCGGACCCTGGCTGCTGCTGCTGCCCCAATACCCAGGTCGTGTGGATTCAGTGGAATCTTCCATCGTGCAGAAGCTGCAAACCTCCAAATCTCTGCAATCTCAAATTCAGGCAGGACAACTGCTCGTAGATACCTACCTACTGGGCGATCACTGTGACGGTCCCGGCACAACTCAGCTAATTCACAACCTGCGCCCTCAACATATTGTTTTTGTTCATGGTTCTTCAACCTATCTGTCAGATCTGACTAGTTTGGAGGAGCTACAAAATCGCTATCATCTGCACTCTCCTGCTGCTGGAGTGCGAGTCGAGTTGCCAGTGGGTGAAACCTTCCTGCAACCTGCTGCACCAGAAACCCACTACGAAGGAGAGTTAACTGAACTTGAAACGGCAATCATGGTAACGCTGCCCGATGCTTTAACTTCTGATCCACGCTGGCAAAATTTTGCTGATACAGGTTTAGTAGAAGCCCGCTGGCAAGGCGAAGAACTGGTTTTACGTGGGCTATCTCAGCGAGAGCTACTTAGCCGAGATAGCGAAACAAAAGTCTCTGTCAGCATCGAGTGCTGTCAAAATTGCCTCCACTATCGGGGACAGCGTTGCTGGAATCAAGCTTCTCCCTTGTTTGGCTTTAAAGTCACACCAGAAGGCTACTGTCCTGCCTTCGAATTTAGCCCCTCAGCAATAGAAGGAATGCTCGACGACGCAGAAAACTAAGCTTGAAGCCTGAGAAGCTTTGCTCACGCCAAAGCAAAAGGAATGGGGTAAGGCTTAGCCTTACCCCATTCCTTATTTGTACGAGAACAGCAAACTTGACTTAGAAGAACACAGGGCTTTATACCCCGAAAGATGACTCAATCTTGGTTATTCTGGGTTGGATTCTGGATGACGATTGCGGATCTGTTCGGCTTCAGGACAATCATCAGAAACCATTGGTTCAACATCACCTCTGGGAACAGTGGCTAGTTTTTGGGTGACTGCTCCAATGCTTTCTAGTCGAACCATTTCTTCCCAAGAGCAGCTTTCATCCTCTTCTTCCGTCTCGTAGCGCAGCGTGACCAGATCTCCTTCAATATCAAGGATACGGGCACGTTCAATCCAGCGTTGCTGATCCCGCAAGAAAATCCAGACCTCGCGACCATCACAACAGAGTTGGTAGATCTTGCGGTGTAGCATATATCGCTCCTCCTGAGCAGGTAACTTTCAAATACTTGACCAAGCCGCGACTCTTAAACTACTGAATGTAGCTTTCAAGTCTTGCAGCAAATCTGGTCTAGTTGGCCATGTCAAATGGGGCTTAATGAAATTTTGACCAGAAATAGAAATTTCTAAACAGGTAGGCTGCTAACAACCTGTTTTCAACGAAATAGTGTTATGAGGTAGCACTCAATAACGAGGTGTCGCTCACTGATAGCGTGCTGGTTGGGTCGGGAAGCCGAGCTTGGATCAAGCGGTAGGAAACGCTCTCAGGGCTTCTTCCAGAATCACAAACAGCCGTTAAAGTGATCATCATAGAGCTAGTAAGATTTTAGGGAACTCAACTCAAGGCGATCGCAACCGAATTTAAGGCAATTAAAGCTTGAGTTGGATGACTTGTGAAGGGGGCAAGTTTGCATTCTAGGGATAATATGAGGACAAATTGCCAGATGTGCTAGCTTTCAGGGTTAGGCGCTTAAAACACGGTTAAGCCGATTTGCTAGAGCTCACGCCTAATGGCTAAGTTTAAAACATCTAACTTTACCCATCATTCTAGCGACTGTTGAGCAAAGTTTGGGGATCAATCGACCAGAATCTGGGCTAGAAGCTACAACGCTAGCATAGAACTAGCTGAGTCAAGATTTAGTGAAATTTTTGAGACATTATTTGAAATTTTTGCGTTGCAGGTTTAGACCGTTCATATTCCTATATAAAGCTGCAAACTTTGAAGCTCTGAGAAATTAGGATTAGCTCATTTGTTTGATTGAAGACAACGGACCGAAAAAAACATGTTATTGCATCTCAGCACCTGGATTGAAGTAGAAGCCTACTTGACCCAATCTCAAGGCATCATTCTGCCGATTGGCTCAACGGAACAGCATGGACTAAGTGGACTGATTGGCACGGACGCAATTTGTGCTGAGGCGATCGCTCGTGGCGTAGGAGACTCTACTGGAGCGATAGTTGGACCAACCATCAACGTGGGCATGGCACTTCATCACATTTCCTTTCCCGGTAGCATCAGTCTACGGCCTAGCACCCTGATTTTAGTGATTCGGGACTACTTGGTTAGCTTGACCAAAGCAGGCTTTACCAAGTTCTTCTTCATCAATGGACACGGTGGCAATATTGCTACGCTTAAGGCAGCTTTTTCTGAAAGCTATGCCGTCTTGACAGACTTGAATTTGCCAAATGCCGATCAGGTGCAGTGCCGCCTTACTAACTGGTTTACTTGTAGCTCAGTGCAGCACTTGGCCAGAGAGCTATATGGTTCACAGGAGGGCTCTCACGCTACTCCTAGCGAAGTTGCATTGACCCAATACGTTTACCCTGAAGCAATCAAGCAAGTTGAACTGTCACCCGAAGTTGCCTCTGGACATCCCATTTATGGAGCTGCTAATTTTCGACAGCATTACCCCGATGGGCGTATGGGTTCTAACCCTAATCTGGCAACCCCAGAACACGGCAAACAATTTTACGAATTGGCAGTCAAGGAGCTAAGCAATAGTTATTTGCAGTTTCTTAATGCAGTGTGAAATTCAGCACAGAACTAGAAACAAACAATTTACCTACTTTTTGAAGAGAAATCCTGTAGAAAATTGCGCTCCAAAAAATGCATCTATAACTATTTTGTTGCAGTCACTTTAAGCTTGCTTCAAGCAATTATGATAGCAAGAGTGTTGTTTCAAAAAGTTAATAAAAAATCGATTAGATAGGGAGTATCAGTGTATCTACCAATTCTCTCTGGCTAGCTTGCTTCCTCGCAAACTGTACGGTTCAGGCATTGAAGAATCTTTTTTAGACAACGTTCGCTGCTACAAAAGTTAGGGAATGATGTCTATATTGAACAGCCGCTTGTTAAATAGATGGTTCACATAATGCCTGCGAGGGAAGGGGTTGGCATGACAAACCCTGAAAATAGATTGTCTTGTCGTCTGGACAGCACACCAGGGTCCGAAAGAGAGCAGCAGCGTCTCGCTATTCTGACGGAGATGGGTTTGCTAGAAGCTGAAAGTGTGCCAATTTTTGAGGAAGCTACCCAAACAGCGGCGCATTCTTTGAACGCACCGATTTGCATTTTAGGATTGATAGATCGCGATCGCCAGTGGTTTAAGTCAGCTATTGGACTGTCTAGAATTGGCTTGATGAATAGTCTGGCATCTTCTCGCCAGCTTCCTCGCGAAGAGGCTTTCTGTACCCATGTTGTAGACAGCCATCAAATATTAGTCATTCACGATACCCTAACCCATTCTGCTTTTGCTAATAGCCTACTCGCTCAGCAGTACGGCATTCGAGCCTACTTGGGTGTGCCGTTGCTGATGTCTACGGGGTACTGCTTAGGGACGCTCGCAGTTATGGAGTTAGCGCCCCGTCACTTTACAACTAAAGAAATTGAATTTTTGGAGTTGATTGCTCGTTGGAGTGTGAGTGAGTTTGAGCGAAATCATTTGCTGAAACAAATGCAACTGGCTCGGCCCCCTGTTGGGGCACAACTTGAGCAGCCCATTGCAAGTGCGATTCCTAAATCTTCAGTGGCGACTAACCCTTTGGCAAATTCGGTTAAAGTCAACCTGATTGCTCAAATGACGCAGGAGCTTTGTACCCCTCTGACTTCAATCTTGGGAATGGCCAGCGTTCTTAATCGAGAAATTTACGGACCTTTGACAGACAAGCAAAAGGAATATATGGATATTGTCCATCACAGTGGACAGTACCTTTTGTCGCTAGTTAACGAGATTTTAGAATTAGGTGCTCTAGATGACACCAATCAGGGCTTGAGTCTTACATCCGTAGATATCGAAATGCTGTGTCAGCAAGTCATTAACACTTTAAAGCAGGTTGCGCAGCGCCGCGACCAACAGCTTCGATTAACGGTAGAGCCTGGACATCGCATCTGGTTGCTAGACAAAGACAAAGTGCGCCAAATGCTCTATCACTTGATATTTGGCATTATTCAGTCTGCTAGTACTGAAAGCATCTTGCGGATTCACGTTTCCCGCAAGTTAAACCAACTGGTGATCAAAATTTGGACTTCTCATCCGTGGCTGGGAGATGGACTGCCTCAGACGGAATTGCATTTTAATGAGTTAATTTCTCTGGAGGGAGAGGAGCCAAAATTGGTGAAAGGCGATCGCCTTCCTAATGATGGGATGGAAGAAATTCTTGATTCTGCAAATCCCAAGGTAGTTGGCGATCGAGCCAGCGACTTGAAATCAGCATTCGACCAGTCCCATCGAACTAGCAGTCGTCATAGCCTGGGATTAATGCTGACTCGTCAACTCGCTGAGCTACACGGTGGGCAAATTGTGCTTCAGGGTTCTGCAGAAGCAGGCTATCGCTATGTCATCACGTTGCCCCACATGACTGAAGATTAGTGTGTGTTCTGAATTGCGGAAGTTAACCTTTCACCAGTGTTTGACTGATCAGACTGAGTGGGAAGATAAAGATTGCGGGTGCGTACCAGTGAGGCAGAGTGCTTGACTGGAATCTCGATGATAAATTCAGAGCCGTTGTCTGGCTGCGAGTGAAATCTTAGGTGTCCTTGGTGTTGGTTGACTACAGTTTGATAGCTGACCGTCAAACCAAGCCCAACACCGTGACCGATTTGTTTGGTGGTGAAGAAAGGGTCAAAGATTCTGGGCTGAAATTCGTAGGGGATGCCGCAGCCGTTATCTGCGATCGCTATTCGTACCCATTCGCCCGTTAGCTCGTCCAAAAAGGACTCTATTCTAATCACGATGGTTTTAGGCTCTGCCTGATCCTGGTGCAGTGCTTCGACCGCATTAATTAACAGGTTCATGAATACCTGATTGAGTAATCTGGGGTAGCACTCAACCGCAGGGACATCGCCATATTGTCGAACTACCTGAATGTCAGACCTGATGTGGTTTTGCAGCACAAAAAGGGTGCTGTCTAGACCTGCCTGGAGGTCTGCTATTTTACAGTGGGCTTCATCTAGACGAGAAAAGCTTCGGAGTGACAGAACTACTTCGCGAATGCGAGTGGCTCCTGCTCTAATTGAGCCAAGAATGCGGGGCATATCTTGCAATAGGAAGTCTAGTTCAATTTCTCGCGCTAAGTCCTGAAGTGAGGAGTCTGCTTCGGGATAGCGGGTTTGGTAGTGGCTCAATAGCCGCAGCAAATCTTTGATGTAGCGCTCGATGTAGGGAATGTTGCCGTAGATAAAGCTGACCGGATTGTTGATTTCGTGGGCGACACCTGCCACTAGTTGTCCCAGGCTAGACATTTTCTCGCTTTGGATTAACTGCGCTTGGGTTTGCTGTAAGTCATGGAGCAGTGAGGCGAGATGTTCGGCTTGGGCGGCGCTGGCGATCGCCTGCTGTTGGGTTTGGGCATAGAGGTGCCCTTGCTGAATTGAAATTGCTAACTGATCTGCAACAGCCTGGGCCAGCTTTTGGTCATCCCTTGACCAGTAGCGAATGTGGGAACACTGATTGAGGTAAAGAATGGCCTGGAGGGTGCCATTTGCCTGGACTGGAACTACCAGCGACGACTTGATTTGAGCAAGCTGATATTCCTGGTTATCAGCGCCAATTCGGGCATCTTGGGTGATATCTGAGATGACGACCTGCTGACGATGTTGAATGACCCATTGGGTAATCGGGCCATTCGTATCAAAATCGTCTAGAGAGGCAGGCAAAGGTGGACGGCAAACCTCAAACAGGTGCTTGCGTCTAAAAACAGTCGCATCTGACTCTAAAGGAGAGGAAGGAGAGGTGACGGACTGTTTATGGTCTTCCTCCAGGTCTTCAACCCGATGTACCAGGCAGCGGTCGATTTCTAGAACGTCGAGCAGTTGGGCGATCGCCTCGGTCAGAATTGTTTCTAGCTCAAGGCTCTGGCGTGTTTGTGTTGTGATTTGATTAACGAGCTGTTCTCGCCGTGCCTGCTTTTGGGTTTTTTCGTAAAGCTGCGCCTGACGGATGGCAATCTCAAGCTGCTGGGCGATCGACTGCATAAAGTCAACCTCGGACTTGGACCAGCGACGAGGGCGATCGGCAAGGCAGGCGATAAACCCAGTTGAATTTTCTCGTCCCTGCACGGGTACCAGCAGGTTAGCGTGTGCTCCTAAGATTTGCAGTTTTGACTGAGCGAAATGATGGTGCCCAGGTGAGAACCAATTCGCAATTGAAGCTAAGCCCAGAGGCGCGGAGGTACTTCTAGCACTGACAATTAGTTCTCCAGCTTCAATTAGCGGTGCAACAGAGCTAAATCGGGAGAGTGGATAGTTTCCCAACTGAGAGGCATAACCATCAACCATTTGTTCACAGACGACGTGAACTCGCTGGGTATCTTTGACATACCAGAAAAAGATGCACCGCTCCAGGCTTAATAACGTTGCCACCTCGTCTACAGCAGTTTGGAGGACAACTTTAAGCTCCAGGGAATTGCGAATGCGATCGACAATCCGACGCAGGAGTGCATTCTGCTGAATCGGATCTTGAAATCTGCGTGTCAATAGCTTGTGAATTCGGTAAAAAAAGGGGCGCACGAGAAAAAAGCTAGCGAAGATCTGACGCAAATCACCCAAACATATTGCTTGAAGCCAACATTAACCGCACTTTAAGCAGAAACAACGGAGGTAGACTGCACCAATCTCTAGCCAACGCACTAAAACCTGATATACATCATTGCTTATTGAGCATCTAGCTTCTGGTAGACAAATTCAGTAGCTTACTTAACTTTATTCAAAAATTTAGAGAGTGACCAGGATCACTCTTCTTGCTGAGATTAGTCACTCGTTTCCAGCAGTCTGCCATCAGGGTTAAGCGCTGCTACCTCCAATCTCTGTCTGTCGACTCACCTCGTCATCCTGTACAACATCACATATTAGTTACATACCTTAACGCTTCTCATATTGATTCCCCTAATTCCTATGTCTGCCCAAATTAAGCCTCAATCGGACATTGCCCAATTGGTTGAGAAGATTCTCTCCTCTCGTAAGATCACCCGGGCTGACCAGCGCCGCTTTATGTCTACAGCTTTGTCTAAAGTACGGCTCAGCCATGATGATCAGATTCAGGTGAACCGAGTTTTTGATGGACTGCGCAGCGGACTGTTGAAGGTTGTGGATTAAAGTGAAGAGGTTGGTCTGACTGTTGACCAGGCTGATTGGAAGCTGGGAAATTATGTCTTCACAAGTCCTTGATCTGCTGCTGCGTCGCTGTCGGTTAATTCATCTTGATCAGCCTGCTGAAACGGTTGATATTGCCATTCAGGCTGGAAGGATTGTGGCGATCGCCCCTCACCTTGACCAGTCGGCTCAGCTAGAGCTAGATATTCAGGAGCAAATGGTCAGTCCGCCATTTGTGGAGTCGCATATTCACCTAGATTCTGCTCTGACAGCGGGGGAGCCTCGTTGGAATCAAAGTGGCACGTTGTTTGAAGGTATTGAGATTTGGCGCGATCGCAAGCAATCGTTGACGATAGAAGACGTAAAGCAACGGGCGATCGCCACCCTCAAGCAGCAGGCGATGCAGGGAGTGCTATTTGTCCGCAGCCATGCTGACGTAAGTGAACAAAACCTGATTGCGCTCAAAGGTTTGCTAGAAGTCCGTGAAGAAGTGAAAGACTGGATCACGCTGCAAGTGGTTGCCTTTCCGCAAGATGGCGTGTACGGCGGGTCTAAGAACGAAGAACTGATGGAAGAAGCGCTGCGATTGGGCGTTGATGTGGTCGGTGGCATTCCCCATTACGAACTAACCCGTGAAGATGGGGTGCGATCAATTCACCGCATCTTTGAACTAGCGCAAAAGTACGATCGCCTCATTGACATTCACTGTGACGAGATTGACGATGACCAGTCTCGCTTTTTGGAAGTCGTCGCTGCTTGGGCTCTGCGGACAGATATGGGGGCACGGGTAACTGCCAGCCACACCACTGCTTTTGGCTCTTACAACAACGCCTATGCCTTCAAGCTATTGGGCTTTTTGCAGCGCACACCAATCAACTTCATCGCTAATCCGTTGATTAACATCACGCTTCAGGGACGGGCAGACACCTACCCCAAGCGACGTGGCGTAACGCGAGTCAAGGAACTCTGGCAGCAGGGACAAAACGTTAGCTTGGGTCACGATTGTGTTCAAGATCCCTGGTATAGCTTAGGTACGGGCAACATGCTAGATGTGGCAAGCATGGCAGTTCACGTTTGTCAGATGACGGGCACTCCAGAAATTGATGCTTGCTACAACATGATTACCTGGCATGGTGCAAAGACATTGCACATTGAAGATCAGTACGGCGTTGAGGTGGGCAAACCCGCAAACTTAATTGTGCTGGATGCGGGCGATCGCTATGATGCTATCCGTCGTCGTGCTACCGTCCGCTATGTCATTTCCCGAGGAAAACTGTTAGCTCATACAGAGCCACCCAACCCCCAGTGGAAAGGTGAGAGTAAAGATGAAGGATAAAACCGCTCCATAGCTTCTATGGTGAAGGATTGGCATACCTTCATGGGTTCCTCCGGTTGGGAGGAGAGCAATAAAGAACAATTAGCTCAGGAACAATTTTTAGAGTTAGATGTGAGAAAAAAGTGGCTGACTGCAATAGCGCTGGCAGGTTTTGGGTTTCTGATGTTTGTGGTTGTTTCGCTAAACCTGTGGGCATCTCAACCTGCTGTGCAACCAGAATTTGCTGCTCAGTCGGAACCCGTCCCTTCTACGATTCCGGTGAGTGAACTGCGATACGAGGTGTATACGCTGCCCCAGAGCATTGTGCATACGCTGTTGATTCCTATAGGGGAGCGGTTTACGGTTGTTCCGGCGGTCGCCCCTTCTGCCAATACGATCGAAGAGTTTGCAGTGGAATATGGGGCGATCGCTGCCATCAATGGCGGCTTCTTTGACCCCGAAAATCTGAAATCGACTTCATATGTTGTGCTGAATGGCGAACAGGTTGCCGATCCGCGAGATGACGAGCTGCTAGTCAGCAACCCTCAACTCATTCCTTACTTAGACAAAATTTTTAACCGAACTGAATTGCGTCAATATCGCTGTGGGCAAACGGTCCGCTACGATATGTCCTTACACGAACAAGCTGTGCCACCGGATTGTGAATTACTGAGTGCATTGGGAGGTGGACCTCGCTTGTTACCAGAACTCACTTCCGTGCAGGAAGGATTTTGGCATGTGGTTGATGGTCAAATTTTGCGAGATCCATTAGGAATAGAACGCCCCAATGCCAGATCTGCGGTGGGAATCACCCGTGAAGGCAACATTATTCTTGCAATGGTAGCTCAACAACCTGAAGCACCCGCTAATTCTGGAATGTCTTTGTCAGAGCTAGCCGATTGCCTTAAAAATCTAGGTGCTGAGCAGGCGATGAACCTGGATGGTGGCGGATCAGCATCCTTTTATTTCGGTGGTGAAGCGGTTTATGGCAAGGTCGATGAAGCGGGCGATCGCGTCGTGCGATCGGTTAAGTCGGTGTTGCTAGTTCGTGAGAATTCGTAGTTGATGGGTTGGCGATCGCAGTAAAGGATTGAGTCGTAAGGAGATCGCTAAGAAAAAGTTTACCCTCAGGTAGGGGCAGGTTTTGCCAAAATCTCTGCAGTTGAGCGACAGCTTTAATGCTAAACCTGCCCTTACAGGTATCTTGTTTGCGAGAAATCTTCTACAACAAAGGGTTAGAGGATGTTCTTTCTTATTCCCAAATTATTCTAATTGCGTTTACGCTTCAAGCCAAAAGCACTCAGCCCAACTACCACCAAAGCAGACACCGTAGCTGGCTCTGGCACAAGGACGGGCGGACGGCGCAGCATCGTGGCTTGCTCGTAGTCGTAGGCATAGCCAATAATTTCTGCCTCGCCAAAATAGTTGCCCATAAACTCTAGCGACATCGGAATTCCTTCTTTGGAATAGCCCATTGGCACGGTAATTCCTGGTAAGCCTAAAATGTTGGCTTCAAATCGCGCAGGAAGGCTACCGTAGGTCGCATAAACTTCGTTTGCCTCTTCTCCTTGCGGCGGTGCAAGGTAGTTGAGGGTCGGGAAGACGAATGCGTCAATGCCCTTTGCTTCCATAAAGTCTTCGTATTCTAAAGTTCGTAGTTTGGCGATCGCCTCCAACGCCTGATCTACAAGCGGCAAATCTTCCCAGGGTTTAGCATCTCCCGCAGCGATCGTATCGGCAACCTGTTTGACGTAATCGTAGAATTCATAGTCCTCTGGCAAAATGTCGAGCAAATCAACAAAGGACTTAATCTCATCGTCGTCGTAACTCTTGATTAGTTGCTCATAGTAATAGGCTCGACTTTGAAGGTTACGCGAACTGTCGGTGGGATAGTCGTAAGGTGGATTGCCATTCACCAAGTAGTCAATAAACCAGGTTTCGTGAGCTGGAATATCAACCTCAACTAAAGTTGCGCCTTGTGCTCTCAAGTCCCGTTTGGCTTGCTCAAATGCCTCAGAAATTTGGGGGTCTAGCGGGAAACTTTCACCCTTAGCCGGATCGCCCTTACCAATATAAGAACGAGGCAAACCCAACACCACCCCTTCCAGGGAAGTATCATCTAGAGCGCTACTGTAATCCGGCGATTCAGGAATTTCTGGAATGTATGGGTTCCAAATATTGTTGGGGTCAAAATCAACCAGTGCTTCCATTGCGAAGGCGACATCTGCAACCGATTTTGCCATTGGCCCAACTGCGTCTCGCTCTGCAACCAAGGGCCAGGTGCCATCTACTGAGATGAGTCCGGCGCTGGGCTTGAGTCCTACCAGTGAATTGTGAGCGCTGGGTACTCGAATTGAGCCGCCCGTTTCACCCCCCATTGCAAACATGGCAAAGCCAGCGGCGATCGCTGCCCCCGATCCACTACTAGAACCACCGGGAGTGCGATCAGGAGCATAGGGATTGATCACTGGGCCATATGCTTCGCTGATGCCGTCGTAGGAAAAGGCCCAGGTGCTCATGTTTGCTTTACCCAGAATGACTGCTCCAGCTTCGCGCAGTTGGCTCACTGAAAACGCATCATCTTGAGCAATAAGTGTCTTAAAAACTTCGACTCCGTTAGTAGTCGGTAGTCCTTCTACGTCATAAGAATCTTTGATCAGAACGGGAATGCCGTGCAGCGGACCTAATACAGTTCCTTGCGATCGCAACTCATCTAACGCTGCTGCATCTTCAAGGGCATCAGGATTCAGATACGCAACTGAGTTGATAGTGGGGCCAGCCTGGTCAAACTCAGCAATGCGGTCAAGGTACATCTGCGTCAGTTCGCTGCTCGTCAGCGTTCCTTCACTAAATGCGGCACTCACATCCAAAATTGTTGCTTCATCCAGCGGAACCGAGAACGTTGCTGCTTCTGCGACTATTGGAATGAGTCCTAGTAATAGAGATGGAGTTGCCACCAAAACGGCTTTCTGAAGGCATCTAGTCATTAAGTATCACATCCTCACTTGATTACTACAGATTTAACGGGGGCTGATAAGAATTAATTGAGGTAACGTGAGCAAGTTGAATCTGTTTAACTCGGTTAAACGCAACTTTTCCATGACAAAACGATTGCTCAAAGGCAATATCTTGATCTTCTTTAGAAGTCTTCCAGAAAACATTTTTAGGACGGTATTTTACGCCGATCATAAATGAGGTTTTTAAGAATACCTCTAAAGATAGATTCAGTTAAAGTTAAGGAGAAGAGATTAGCTTGGACGGAGAAAAATGCTCTGTAGCTTGAAGTTAAGTTCCATTCGCAGATACTTTCGTAACTTCTACTACAGTTCATGAAAAGTTTATATAGGGGCGCATAGCAATTACGATTTACCTTCAAGAATCAGATCTCCGACTTCTTTGAAAAGTCAAAGGTTTAGCATTCGAACTTAGAGGAGTGCTATAAAATTGCTATGTTTTGATTCAGTAAAAAGTAAGCTCCTGATTTTTGATTTCCAGGTATAAATTGTTGTATATGAAGGGCTAGATATGCAGAGCTTAGGAGTAATTTACGCTACTACGCTAAGTCTTTTAATGCTAATTGGATTAACTTCAAACTCACTTCCATCAGAACCTAACAAAGTGAGTGGAACCCTGATTTCTGCTCCAAGCGTTGCACTTCCTGAAGGAGCGATCGCCTACATCACGCTCTTAGACGTATCGCCCCGAGAAGATGTAGAATCTAGCATCATTGCTCGACAAACTATCACTGATCCTGATCAACTTCCTATTGCATTTGAAGTACTCTATAGTCTCAACCGAATTCGCTCTGACCATCTCTACGCAATCCAGGCGCAAGTCACTACGGAAGGGAGAGTTGTTTTAAGAAATTGCTCAGCTTATCCAGTGATCACTCAAGGGAATCCGTCTGTAATTGAGGTTTTGGTTGATTTGGTGGAGTAGACGGACAACTATGCATAAAACAAAGTTTTGCTGTAGCAGGAGTAGGGACAGTAGTAGTGATGAATATTGTTGAAACGCTTAAAGACGACTACAGCAGGTTTCCTAAAGACCAAACCTATAGTCTTTATGCGGAAGATGTTTACTTCAAAGACCCGATGACTCAGTTTCGGGGGTGCGATCGCTACAAACTAATGATTGGTTTCATCGACACCTGGTTCATCAATCCCAAAATGGATTTGCATCAGATTCAGCAAACGGGGAATCAGATTAGAACTGAGTGGACGCTGAGTTGGAATACGCCTTTGCCCTGGAAACCGAGAATTGCGATCGCAGGCTGGAGTGAACTAGAGCTCAACCAGGACGGCTTAATCTGTGCTCACATCGATTACTGGCACTGCTCCCGACTGGATGTCGTGAAGCAACACTTTTTTCCCAAAGACAAATCCCCCAGCGCGAACCGCACCGAAGAAAAACCGATAGATTAAAAGAACGTAAATATTTGAGTCGTTTCTTAGGTGGGTTCGATTATCCATGCGCGTAATCTTGATGACGGGTAAGGGAGGGGTGGGCAAGACCTCAGTCGCAGCTGCGACGGGTCTGCGTAGCGCAGAATTGGGTTATCGCACCCTCGTCCTCAGTACCGATCCGGCACATTCCCTAGCAGACAGCTTTGACATAGAGCTAGAACACGCTCCCCGCGAGGTGACTCCTAACCTGTGGGGTGCAGAGCTAGATGCGTTGATGGAGCTAGAAGGAAACTGGGGTGCTGTCAAACGTTACATTACTCAAGTGCTGCAGGCGAGAGGGCTAGAAGGCATAGAGGCTGAAGAGTTAGCCATTCTCCCTGGCATGGACGAGATTTTTAGCCTGGTGCGGATGAAGCGGCACTATGACGAGGGCGAATTTGACGTACTCATTATTGACTCTGCCCCGACTGGAACTGCACTGCGGCTATTGAGCTTGCCGGAAGTAGCGGGTTGGTATATGCGGAGGTTTTACAAGCCGTTGCAGGCAATGTCTGTAGCGTTGCGTCCGCTGGTAGAGCCACTGTTTCGCCCGATCGCCGGATTCTCATTGCCCAACAAAGAAGTAATGGATGCGCCCTTCGAGTTTTATGAACAGATTGAAGCGTTAGAGAAAGTCTTGACTGACAATACTCAAACCTCAGTGCGGCTAGTCACCAACCCTGAAAAGATGGTGATTAAAGAATCGCTCCGTGCCCATGCTTACCTCAGCCTTTATAACGTGGCAACTGACATGGTTGTGGCAAATCGAATCATTCCTGACGAGGTGACTGATCCATTTTTCCAGCGGTGGAAGGAAAATCAGCAGCAGTATCGCCACGAGATCCACGAAAACTTCCACCCTCTGCCTGTGAAAGAAGTGCCGCTCTACTCAGAGGAAATGTGCGGCATGGAAGCACTTAATCGGCTGAAGGAAACGCTGTACGCCGATGAAGACCCAACGCAGGTTTACTACAAAGAAACAACGTTGCGGGTAGTGCAAGACCAGAATCAATACAGCCTAGAAGTTTACCTACCGGGAATTCCCAAGGATCAAGTTGAGCTGACCAAAACGGGAGATGAGCTAAACATTAGAATTGGCAATCATCGGCGCAATCTGGTTCTGCCTCAAGCGCTGGCAGCACTTCAGCCTGCCGGGGCAAAAATGGAAGAAGATTACCTGAAGATTCGCTTTGCGGATGCGGCAAAGGTGGGGTAGCGATTAGCGCTCCGCGCAACTCCGCAGGAACCGCCTCCCAACCCAGTTTACGAGTTAGGCGCTTCCGTTAGCTGCTCTAACTCGTCACGGGTCATCGGCTGGTCAGCTAGAACATAGAAGGTTCCCTGCAGCGTAGAGAGCAAATTGAGATATTCCGTTTCACCGTTTCTGGAAACTTCGTACACTCTAAAGCCGGGAACTTCGTCATCCGTCTGCGACTCAACCTCGTAGCCTTTGTTTTCTAATTCTTGCTCTAGTGTCCTGGCGACTGCTCGCCACTGCGTGTCCTGAGTTTGCCAGCAGTTTTCCTGACCGCCACAGCGAGGTTCCCCACCAATCGCCGCGTGGGGAATTTCTGCTGAAAACGAACCCGTGATTTCTGGCGAAGGAGTAGGGGAAGATGCGGGGGAAGCGGTTGGAGAAGGCTGCGTAGAGTCTAGGGTGCCCTGAGGTGAAGGGGTTGGGCTTGGAGCAGACGAATTGGACTGAGGAGCGGGGCTGGGTGATGCTTGGGGTGAAGGAGTTGGCGAAGCGGGCGGAGGCGCAGTCGGACGCGCAGCCACAGGTGCAGTGGGGCGAGGAGCCACAGGCGCAGCTTGAACAGTTGGTGATGGTGATATGGGTGGTGATGGAACCGCTACAGGTGAAGGGACTGTAGGCGAAGGCGAAGCAGGAAGCTGAGTAATCCGAACGGGTTCCTCAGAAATGGGCAATTCCGACGTGGAGCGATTGGGCAGCGGCAGCAGCAACACCACGACATGTAACCCGGCTGAAACGATGACCCAGGGTCGCAGCAGCAAACGTAGAGGCGTGGGCAATCTTTTCCAAAGGCGCGGCTGGGTCATGGACTTAACGCAAAAAGTTGGGAAGAAATTGAAGAAACGAGGGACAGGTGGAGGTGGAGCGGTTCCTGCGGAGTTGCGCGGAGCGCTAATCGCCAATCCAACCTACGCAACTGTTCTAAAAACTCTTGCAGAAGAAACGGTCCTACCACAGAGAGTATTGCAAAAGATTTGAAAGTTTGGTAGGAGCGTCAGCCCCAATCAAAATATCTTTCCTGCTCTAAAAAGCTTACCAGATCTGCTTTCCAGAACAAGCAATTTAGCTAATTCTGTATTCTTCGCAAACCAAAAAAGTCATATAGCTGAAAAAACTAGCTTGCTAGTTAGGAATTACTTGCATTAATAGTACAATACAGCCTTGACCAAACTCATGAACAGACGGATGGCGTGTAGCTATCTGTTGACTTAATAACTCACAGGAGTAAACCACAGATTATGAAGATGACAAGGCGCGTCTTTATGGGCGCAGGTGCAGCAATGGCTGCGGTGGCGGCTGGGCAACTGGGGAGAACTGCCCCTGGTCAGGCTCAAATTGCTCCCCGTGGCGATCGCTCAACCCGACTTGCCCAGGCTGGCGGAGTCGTCAATCTTTACTCAGCCCGTCACTATGACACTGATAACGACTTATACCAAAGCTTTACGAACCGGACTGGAGTTCAAGTCAACTTGGTCGAGGCTGAAGCTGACCAACTGATTGAACGGATCAAGAGCGAAGGGGCAAACAGTCCGGCTGATGTGTTCATCACGGTGGATGCAGGTCGTCTCTGGCGGGCAGAAGAGGAAGGCATCTTACAACCAGTCTCTTCCTCTGTGCTGGAGCAAGCCGTGCCAGAAAATCTGCGGCATCCAGAGGGCTTGTGGTTTGGTCTTTCTAAGCGGGCGCGGGTGATTGTCTATAACAAATCTCGCGTTAACCCAGCCGAGCTATCTAGCTACGAAGATTTGGCAGACGAAAAGTGGCGCGGACGGCTTCTGGTCAGATCGTCATCCAACGTTTACAACCAATCTCTGGTTGGCGCTTTGCTGGAAGCACACGGTCCACAGTTTACAGAGGAATGGGCGCGGGGAATTGTTGCCAACTTTGCCCGTCCCCCTGAAGGCGGCGACACCCCTCAAATTCAAGCGGTTGCGGCAGGAGTCGGAGATGTAGCGATCTCCAATCACTACTACTATTTGCGCTTGCTCAATTCTGAGAACCCCGAAGAGCGGGAAGCTGCTGAGCAAACTGCAATCTTCTTCCCCAACCAGCGCGATCGCGGTACCCACGTCAATATCAGCGGTGGCGGCGTACTAGCCAACTCTCCCAACAGAGAAGCAGCCATCCAATTCCTAGAGCATTTGGTTAGTCCCGAAGCTCAGGCAATCTTTGCCAAAGGAAACAGTGAGTATCCTGTCTTGCAAGGAGTTGAGCTTGATCCTGTAGTTGCAGCTCTGGGTGAGTTTAGAGAAGACAGTATCAATGCGTCTGTATTTGGACGCAATAATCCAGAAGCGCTTCAAATTATGGATAGAGCAGGTTGGGCATAGGAATGGGGCTAGGGGTTGGAGGCTAGGGATCGCCTTAAACCTTTACTTCTACCCTGTCCTGCTTAAATGCAGCCTGACAACACACCTCAACCTGAAGCAATTCACCGGACGGGTAGGGGCGCAGCATTCGGCAGCAATTCTGGGTTCTAAAGAGAATCCTTGCCCGAATGCTACGCCCTTGCAGAGGTTTTTCACTTTATAGATGGAAAGGCATCCTGCAAATGGGGTGCCTTTCCATTATTTTTTGAATTGGTACACCCTAATCAGCACTGCCTTCCATCCTCCCAAGTCTTGTAAAAGTTAAAGAAAACATACTTGCTGTGCAAATTAGCGGCTAAAAAAAGTATGGTTTGGAGAAGGTAGCCCCCATTACCCACCGGAAAGTTGCCGCCGCAGACACACAGCAAAGCACTATGTCAGAATCTACGATTGAATCAATTCTTCAAGAAAAGCGATTATTTAATCCCCCTGCTGCTTTTTCTCAGCAGGCCCATATCAAAAGCCTGGAAGAATATGAGCAGCTTTATAAACGGGCTGAGGCTGACCCAGAAAAGTTTTGGGCAGAACTAGCGCAAAAGGAACTGCACTGGTTTGAAAAGTGGGACACGGTGCTAGATTGGCAGCCGCCCTTTGCTAAGTGGTTTGTCAACGGCAAAACCAACATTTCCTACAACTGCCTCGATCGCCACTTAACAACCTGGCGGCGTAACAAAGCAGCACTAATTTGGGAAGGCGAACCCGGTGATTCACGTACCCTCACCTATGCCCAGCTTCACCGAGAGGTTTGTCAGTTTGCCAATGCGCTAAAGCATCTGGGTGTGCAGAAAGGCGATCGCGTCGGTATCTATATGCCGATGATTCCTGAAGCGGCGATCGCCATGCTTGCCTGCGCCCGCATTGGTGCGCCCCATACGGTCGTCTTTGGTGGATTCAGCGCTGAAGCATTGCGCGATCGCCTGGTTGATGGACAGGTGAAGCTGGTTGTGACAGCAGACGGGGGTTGGCGCAAAGATGCGATCGTGCCGCTGAAAACTCAGGTTGATAAAGCGTTAGCAGATGGCAATGCACCCAGCGTCGAAAATGTGTTAGTCGTACGTCGGACGGGACAAGAAGTTCCCATGCAGCTAGGTGCCCGTGACCATTGGTGGCACGAACTCCAGCCGCAGATGTCAGCCAATTGTCCCGCAGAGCCGATGGATAGCGAAGACGTGCTGTTCATTCTCTACACTTCTGGCAGTACAGGCAAACCCAAAGGTGTGGTGCATACCACGGGTGGCTATAACCTCTACACCCACATGACCACCAAGTGGATTTTTGACCTGCACGATGACGACGTGTATTGGTGTACCGCTGACGTAGGCTGGATCACCGGACACAGCTATATCGTCTACGGTCCACTGTCCAACGGGGCAACCAGTCTGATGTACGAAGGTGCGCCTCGTCCTTCAAACCCTGGCTGTATGTGGGACGTGATTGAGAAGTACGGCGTAAATGTGTTTTACACTGCACCGACCGCTATTCGCGCTTTTATCAAAATGGGTGAAGACTTGCCTAAAGCGAAGGATCTGTCTTCGCTGCGGTTGTTGGGCACGGTTGGCGAACCCATTAATCCAGAAGCCTGGATGTGGTATCACCGTGTAATCGGAGGCGAACGCTGCCCGATTGTCGATACCTGGTGGCAGACCGAGACTGGCGGTATTATGATTACGCCACTACCAGGAGCCATTCCTACTAAACCTGGTTCTGCGACCCGTCCTTTCCCCGGAATTTTGGCGGACATTGTGAATCTAGAGGGCAATTCAGTCAAGGAAAATGAGGGTGGCTACCTGGCGGTGAAGCATCCCTGGCCGGGCATGATGCGAACGGTTTATGGCGACCCCGATCGCTTTCGACGTACCTACTGGGAACACATTCCGCCTAAAGACGGGAAATATTTTTACTTTGCTGGAGATGGCGCACGGCGCGATGAAGATGGCTATTACTGGGTGATGGGTCGGGTCGATGACGTGATCAACGTCGCAGGACATCGCCTTGGCACAATGGAAATTGAGTCAGCGCTGGTTTCCCACCCTGCTGTGGCTGAGGCGGCAGTCGTTGGCAAGCCCGATGAGGTGAAAGGGCAAGACGTATTTGCCTTTGTCACGCTGGAGGGCAGCTATACCGCCAGCGATGACCTCAAGAGTGAGTTGAAAAAGCATGTGGTGCAGGAGATTGGGGCGATCGCCCGCCCCGGTGAGATCCGCTTTGCCGATGCCCTGCCCAAAACTCGCTCCGGTAAAATTATGCGTCGCTTGTTAAGAACGATCGCCAGTGGTGAAGCAGTCTCCGGCGACACCTCAACCCTAGAGGATATGGGTGTTCTAGACAAACTGCGGGAAACCCCATAAACCTGCTTTTGCTTCCGTAGGGGCGGTTCGCGAACCGCCCCTACCGTTGTTGCGCTTCACCAACTTCTATCTGAATCGATCTTAATCTTCTTCGCGGGACGCACGACCATCACGGCGGCCCAACTCATACACACCGCCACCGATCGCTGCAAGAATGCCCACGCTAATTGCCCAACTTTGTCCTAACCCAACTTCCACGCCGTAGTTAAACAATCCACCCACTAGCAAAAACGGCACGATGCTAAACAGGGAAGCATAGAGGGCGTTTAAAGATTCCCTGCCTTTGCGAGTACGCTCAAACTCTTCTGCTGAAGTGTAGAGAAACCGTTCAGCAAAGTTGAACCAGCGGTTTAGCTGCTCCATTACCCATTCGCTGATGGGCGAAAAGCCCAAGTACAGCGCTAATGACCATAGTCCAACGCCTGCTAGCGTTGTCGCATCCAGTCCAAACCGGAAGGGAAAAAGTTCGGTCAGCATGGGTAGAGCGATCACTTAAGAAACTTTACTAATTGTAATATAAACGCACTCTAGGCTGACTAGGGCTTGGGGTTGATGTCTACTTTTAAAGCGATGTTAGTCTGGAGCAACAAAACACAACTGAGGAGTCCAACATGTCGCCAGTTCGACCAACTATTTTAGTCACGGGGGGTGCAGGATACATCGGCTCTCATGCAGTGCTGGCACTTCAGCAAGCAGACTATGAGGTGGTTGTTCTCGATAATTTGGTATACGGACATCGAGACTTGGTAGAGAAAGTGTTGCAGGTAGAACTCGTCGTTGGCGATACCTGCGATCGCGCCCTTTTAGATCAGCTTTTTGCCAGTCGCAACATTGCTGCTGTGATGCACTTTGCAGCTTATGCCTATGTGGGTGAGTCAGTAACTGACCCAGCAAAGTATTACCGCAACAATTTCATCGGTACGCTGACTCTTTTAGAGGCAATGGTGGCTGCTTCGGTCAACAAGTTTGTGTTTTCCTCGACCTGTGCCACCTACGGCGTACCTAAAACAGTCCCAATTCCAGAAGATCATCCCCAAGATCCGATCAATCCGTATGGGGCAACTAAGTTGATGGTTGAGCGGGTGCTAGCTGATTTTGGTGTAGCCTATGGGCTCAAGTCGGTTTGCTTCCGTTACTTTAATGCAGCGGGAGCTGATCCGGCGGGGCGGCTAGGTGAGGACCACAATCCTGAAACTCACTTGATTCCCCTGGTACTGCTGGCGGCTTTGGGTCAGCGAGAGTCTATTTCAATTTTGGGAACGGATTACCCAACCCCCGATGGAACTTGCATTCGAGACTACATTCACGTTGCTGATCTGGCTAGCGCTCATGTGTTGGGGCTGGAATATCTGCTGAAAGGAGGCGACACAGACGTGTTTAACCTGGGGAACGGCAACGGTTTTTCAGTCAAGCAGGTGATCGAAACGGCAAAGCAGGTGACGGGGCGAGACTTTAAGGTGGTGGAGGGCGATCGCCGTCCAGGAGATCCGCCTGCTCTGGTTGGCAGTGGTGAGAAAGCCAGCAAGATATTAGGATGGCAACCCCAGTATGCTGACCTGAGCAAAATCCTATCCCATGCTTGGCAGTGGCATCAGCAGCGGCATCAGGCAAATTAAAGAATGAGGGATGAAGGTAATTTTCCTCCATCCCTCATCCCTAATTCGGCGTTGTGCTACTTGCCGTCGGAACAGAGTCATTAAACTGCTGATCAAACAGGTAAACCGAGCGAATGGGATAAGGGATACTGAAATTTGCCTGGTCACAGGCTTCCTTTAGAGCCATCATCACGCGAGTTTGAGTTTGGCGCACATGCAACTTTTGGGGCAATGTCCAATAACGCACGACAAAATCAATTGAGCTATCGCCAAAGCTCACCACATCTACCTCGGCTGAGGGATTAGACAGTACACCTTCTACATCGGTGAGTGCCATCAGCAAAACCTGCACGGCTCTAGGAAGCGGCGTGTTGTAATCCAAACCGATCGCCAAATCAGTGCGTCGATAGGGGCGATCGGTCAAAACTCGGATGGAACTGGTAAATACGGTCGCATTGGGAATAACAACCCGCTCCCCTTGGTAGGTGCGAATTTCTGTTGAACGAATATTGATTTGCTCTACAGTTCCTTCGTAGTCGTTCACCACAATTTGATCGTTCAACCTAAATGGCTCGTTGAGTAGCAGCAAAACCCCTGCTAGAAAATTCTTAAAGATATCCTGAAAGGCAAAACCGATCGCCACAGAACCTAAACCGAGTAGCCCGATAATGTCACCCAGTCCCAAATCGGGGAAGGCAATAACGCAAGCCAATAAAATTCCGGCGATCCAGATGGTGACGTAGGCGATTTGAAGAATCAGCGATCGCAGCGAAGGGCTTTTAACGACTTTATCTGCGGCACTTTGGGTGATTGTGCGAATCGGTCTAACCGCGTATCGAGTAATAATCAGAATGGCGATCGCCAGAATAAATGAAGGCAAAAACTCAACTGCCTGAGCAACCAACCGCAACAGACTTGAGTTGATCGTTTGCACCAATTCACTCACAAGCAAAAGATAGAACTCAACCTAACCAGTATTACAGCGCTGGTCTGTATAAAGAAAACCCCGTGTCGTAGTAAGTCGGCACGGGGAAATGTCCAAGGAAACGTGAACTAGGAGGGGCAAAAGTCCTACAGGCTTGGAGGTAGGATCACCTGATCGACCACGTGGATCACACCATTGCTAGCGGTTACATCCGGCTGAACGACCGTTACTTCGTTCACCGTTACGCCATCTGCACTGACTTCAACAGTCACAAGCTCATTTGCTACGGTTTGCACTTCTCCTGACTTGAGCTCGCTAGAAGTGAGTTCACCAGGAACGACGTGGTAAGAGAGAATTTGTACTAGCAAGTCCCGATTCTCAGGCAGTAGCAACTGTTCTACAGTTCCTTCAGGCAAAGCTGCAAACGCTTCATCGGTAGGCGCAAACACGGTGAAAGGACCTTCGCCTTGAAGCACTTGATCCAACTCAGCCGCAGTCAGGGCAGCAATTAGCGTTCCAAAAGAACCGTTGGCAGTAGCTACATCAACGATAGTGCCAGCTTCAGCCGCTTCAGTCGGTTCTGCGGGCGTTTCCATTCCTGCCGGAGCTTCCATTTCTGTCAGAGCAGGTTGGCTAAGATCAGCAGGTGCAGTGGGGGTTGCCCCAGTCTGGTTATAAGGTGCTTCGTTAAAGATGCTAGGACGTGGATTAGCCGTCTGCGCCAGTGCGGGCAGCGCAACCAGGACACTAGCAGCACTGATGCCTGCAAAGCCGAGGATTTTTTTGACTGAGACCCGTGTACTCATGGAAACTATTCTCCTTTTGCCAAGTTTTTGTAAAGCATTATTGAGTAATATGACGTTTCTTTAAAGTCCCGGTTCCAGGCGCAATTATCAGAATTGTGGATGGGTGAGGATGATTTCGGTCAGAAATAGCAAAATTGAGCCGATTACTTTCCACCCTTCGGTAGATATAAGAAGCGTTAAGTTATGTGGCGAAGCATTTCTGATGAAAATAGGCATCAGCCTGTCTATTGATTAGAACCATCGTGCAA
Source organism: Leptolyngbya sp. FACHB-671 (assembly GCF_014695745.1). Lineage (NCBI taxonomy): Bacteria > Bacillati > Cyanobacteriota > Cyanophyceae > Leptolyngbyales > Leptolyngbyaceae > Leptolyngbya > Leptolyngbya sp. FACHB-671. The sequence goes on from NZ_JACJOV010000169.1 coordinate 43,583, forward strand.
TTGTCCTCTAGGTAAACATCGCTGATATTAAAGTCATTACAGGAGGTAAATCATGCTGGAACTGTACCAATTTGAGCTATCGCATTACGTTGAAAAGGTGCGGCTAATCCTGGACTATAAGGGGCTAGCCTACCGCAAGATTGAAGTTACGCCAGGAATTGGACAGCTAGAGCTATTCAGGTTGTCGGGGCAGCGCCAGGTGCCTGTGTTGAAGGATGGCAGTGAGGTCATTGCAGACTCAACAGCGATCGCCGAATACCTCGACCGTAAATATCCCGATCGCCTGATCATTCCAGCGGATTCCAAGCAGCGAGGGTTGTGCCTGCTAATGGAGCAGTGGGCAGATGAATCAATTGGTTTGAACGCCCGCAAGGTCATGTTAGGAGCATTGGGACAAGACCAGTCTTTCCGTAAAGCCTTTCTGCCTGCAACGACTCCTGATTTGCTTAGAGGGTTAGTCGGCTCAGTGCCCAATGAGATTTTTAGTGTTTTAGGTTTGGGTGTAGGTTTAGGCCCAGAGGCTCTCAAAACTGCTCAGGATGCCATGAAGCGGGATCTAGCCTCGCTCTGTTTCATTCTGATGGATCAGCCTTATTTACTGGGTGATTCTCCTACCCTGGCAGACTTTGCTGTTGCTGGATTAACAATGTACGTCAAGTTTCCTTCGGGTTCTTATCTCGACATCCCTGAGAATCTGAAGGGCAAAGGAGTCCCCGGCATTGCCGATGTTGGCACCTTTGAGCCGTTCTTTAAGTGGCGCGATCGCCTCTATGCTGACTACCGTAAATCTTCGGTTTCAACGGTTCCTCCTTCTTCGTCTGCCCCAACCTCAATCAACATTGAGTAACACCAACTCCAAGAGTTTGAGTTAGAGATGGAAAGGCACTCCGCGTCGCGGAGTGCCTTTCCATCTCTAAACCATTTTGTTGAGACAATATCAGAAGTCAACATTCGGTTAAAAGTCATTGACTATCAATTATCTATCAATTATTAGGTGTGATAAATGCACTGTGACTTTTCTCTAATTCAGTTCAGAACTGTTAGCAGAACGAATGTATTGAGAACGAATGTATTAATTAAGGGATATTCAAGTTACGATAGCTCAAAGGATTGAGCGATTGTGGAATAGGTATCATGACAGAGAAACCTTTGGGTTCAGTCATTCAGGGTTCTCTCAGCCAAGGATTAGAAGTGCGGCTGCATCCCGATGTGTTGGTAGAAGACATGCGGGTTGGCAAATTTTTGGTGGTGCAGGGGGTGCGATCGCGCTTTTTCTGCATGTTGACGGATGTAGCTCTGGGAACAGCTAGCCAACGCATCATGGCGAATCCCCCTGATCCCGGCAACACGTTTTTGCAAGAAGTGCTGGCTGGAACTGGAACTTACGGCACGATTAACCTAACCCCGATGCTGATGTTTACCCCAGAAGAGGTAATACGGGATGAGAATAGCAGAGGTCAATCCAAGCAGTCTGGTAGCTATGGGGTTAGCTTAGAGGGGAACGGCGGAGGAAGGGCGATCGCCTCTCATCAAGCTCAAAGCAGTGCCAACATCGAACTGCTGCCCGTTAAAACGATCCCCAGTCACTTCAGTCAAGTATTTGATGCTAGCGAAAGGGACTTTCGCGCTGTGTTCGGCTGGGAAGATGACCCGCATCGACGCAACTTTGCGATCGGACAACCGATCGATATGGATGTTCCGATTTGCCTTGACCTCGATCGCTTCGTTGAACGCAGCAACGGCATTTTTGGCAAATCTGGCACCGGCAAATCCTTTTTGACGCGACTGCTACTGTCTGGGATCATTCGCAAACGAGCCGCTGTCAACCTGATTTTTGACATGCACTCTGAATATGGCTGGGAAGCGGCCAGTGAGGGCAAACGCTTCAGCACCGTGAAAGGACTGCGCCAGCTTTTCCCCGGACAGGTGCAGATCTACACGCTTGATCCTGAATCGACGAAACGACGAGGCGTTCGAGACGCGCAGGAGCTTTACATTGGCTACGACCAGATTGACGTAGAAGATTTGATGCTCGTCCGAGGAGAGCTCAACCTTTCAGAAGCCAGTTTGGAAAACGCGATTATTCTTCGCAACGAGTTTGGCAAAGCCTGGATTACTCGTTTGTTGTCAATGACCAATGAGGAGATCCAGGAATTTTGCGAAACCAAGATGGGCAGCAAGTCGTCGATCATGGCATTGCAGCGAAAGCTGACCCGCCTGGATGAACTGAAATACATCCGCAATAGTTGCCCTCATAACTATGTTGGACAAATTTTGGAGTCTCTAGAAGCGGGAAAGCATGTGGTGGTAGAGTTTGGCTCTCAGTCCAATCTGCTGTCTTACATGCTGGCAACCAACGTCATTGCTCGCCGCATTCACGCTAGCTATGTGCATAAAGCGGAAAAGTTTTTGCAGACCAAGAATGTGAGCGATCGCCCCCACCAACTCGTGATCACCATCGAAGAAGCCCATCGATTCCTCGATCCTAGTACAGTACGTCAAACCATCTTTGGGACGATTGCTCGCGAAATGCGAAAGTATTTTGTCACCCTATTGGTAGTCGATCAGCGCCCCTCTGGTATTGACAATGAAGTCATGTCTCAGGTCGGTACCCGCATCACTGCTCTGCTCAACGATGAGAAGGATATTGATGCCATCTTTACGGGGGTTTCTGGTGGGCAAAGCCTGCGATCGGTGTTGGCAAAGCTAGATTCCAAGCAGCAAGCGCTGATTTTGGGTCATGCCGTACCCATGCCCGTCGTGGTTCGCACCCGCCCCTATGACGAAACCTTCTACGCCGAGATCGGAGATACCCCCTGGGAAGAAATGCCGAGTGCGAGTGTTTTTAAGGCTGCTGAGTCTGCAAAGGCAGATTTAGGGTTTTAGCTGAGCTTGATCTGAGCAAGATATTAAAAAAGTCTTAAGCTTAGTTCTCAGTTCGGTTATTACTCTGGGTTTTCACTACCTCTGCAACAGGAATTTAGTCCATGCTTATAGAAGTAGAGAACGTCTGTATGCCCTTCCCTGAACTGCTTACAAATCTAGTCTAACTGTAAACATCGTCTACCTAGAAGGTGCACGGCGCTTACAAAAGCCGTCTTCAATTTCATCCAAAAGGATGAATCGCCATCTATTTACTGGAGTCTAAACTTGTACTACTATTTAATTAAGTCAAACTCATAATGACTCCGAGTTTAATTTTGGAGTTTGAGTGCCGGTAGAAGCTGTTAGTTGATCCAAAGCTGGTCGATTCTAATTGTTTGCTTGTTGTTGAGATTGAGTCTGCGTCCTCAAAGTACGTCGCTTAGTTGGGTTTGTAATTGATTCTGGTATTGGCTGAGGAAAGTTAAAGCCTCAGCTAACCTGGCTATTTACCTGTCCTTTGCTCCTCATTTGGGATAGGCATTCCGAAGGCTTGATTTTTGCTAGAGCATCTGGGTTCATCTAGCCCATTTCCCAAACAGTCTTTCCTTTGAAAGCCTAACCCTCTTTCTATTTTCTTTAGATTGTGTTCCACGTTTCATCTGACGGAGTTTACCGTATCACCCATGCCAACTGCAAACACTAAAACCAAGGCTGCTGCTAAGCCCATGTTTACCGCAGATATGGTACGCACATATTTGCATGAGATCGGTCGTGTGCCCCTGCTGACTCACGAGCAAGAGATTGTTTACGGTAAGCAAGTGCAGCAAATGATGGCGCTTCTAGATTCTAAGGAAGCGCTAGCTCAGGAGCTAGACCGTGATCCCACTGATACAGAGTGGTCGAATCGGGTCAACCTGAGCGAGTCTGAGCTGCATCAGGTCGTCCGTCAGGGACAGCGGGCTAAGCAGAAAATGATTGAAGCGAACCTGCGCTTGGTGGTAGCGATCGCCAAAAAGTACCAAAAGCGAAATCTGGAGTTCCTGGATCTGATTCAAGAAGGAACGCTAGGGTTAGAGCGCGGCGTCGAGAAGTTTGATCCCATGCGGGGCTATAAGTTTTCCACCTATGCTTACTGGTGGATTCGTCAAGCCATCACGCGGGCGATCGCTCAACAAGCTCGTACCATTCGTCTGCCCATTCACATCACCGAAAAGCTGAACAAGATCAAAAAAGTTCAGCGCGAGCTAACTCAGGAACTGGGACATAGCCCTAGCCCAGCCGAGATTGCCAAAGCATTGGAGCTGGAGCCCGCTCAAATTCGGGAATACCTGATCATGGCGCGGCAACCTGTCTCTCTCGACCTTAAGGTTGGAGATAACCAAGACACCGAGCTACAGGATCTGCTAGAAGACGAAGGTGCGTCGCCTGAAACCTATGCTGCTCAGAAGTCCCTGCGTCAAGACCTGGAAGGTCTGCTAGCTGAACTCACACCCCAACAGCGCGAAGTTCTCGTCCTGCGCTTTGGTTTGGAAGATGGCAATGAGCTATCTCTCGCCAAAGTCGGTCAACGGATGAACATTAGCCGAGAGCGGGTACGCCAGCTTGAGCGTCAGGCACTTGACCATCTGCGTCGCCGCAAAGCCAGCGTGGGAGGCTACCTGGCAAGCTAACCGAGGTTGCAGCAGGCTTCTGGCTTGCTGATCCCCGGTGCCCCTGACAAGAGGCGATTTTAATTATGACGAATAGCTTCCGCAGCACCCCAAAGGCTTGTCCTCGCGATCTGAAGGCACCTTTTGCGGGTGCTGTTTCAGTTGAATCCTAGTCCGATCAGTCCATCACATGAATCAGTTGGATGAATCAATCGGGTGAATCAATCGGATGAAGCGAAGAAGCAGCATTTCGGCGTAAATTAAGGGCAAGCTACAGAAGAGGGGCGATCGCCCGGACAATTCCAAGAATTTGCCACGTTAATTTCTGGAATCAAGAAATTTGCCGTTGTAGCTCAATGTAACGGTTGCAGCTATGCACCAAGAGCTTTGTTCTCAGGAAGGCAAATCATCCTAACGGTTATCCAACGGTTGTTCAAAGTCTTTCCTTAGTTGAATAGCTGTACATAGCTTCTCCAGTAAATTTGACAACAGCCTGATCTTCGATTTTTAGTTTTTTTGGGAGGAAACTACGGTGTTTAATTCATCTCTTCGCGCATTCTCGCCGTTGCGTACTCTCACACACGTTATCAATCAGCCGTTAGCTGGGTTGTTTCTCGCTCTGGGATTGGCAGTTAGTAGTTCTGGTGCTGTAGTGGCAACAGAGGCTCCAGAAACTGCCCGCGAGGGCCGCGTCTCAGTCGCTACTGCAGCAGCCGATGTCGGAAGTCTTCGCGCTTTACCGGATGGAGTTTACCTATTTGGTCAGTCTCCAGAACCCGATCAGGTGGGTGCTGCTTACATGGTTTTTGAGGTAAACGATAGCCAGGTTGAGGGTGCGTTTTATATGCCCTATTCCTCCTTTGACTGTTTTAATGGTCAGTTTGGCGGGAATCAGCTAGAGTTAACTGTAATTAACAGCTACGAACAAACAGCTCATCCCTACGTTGTGGCATTGAATGAGAATTCCTCAGTCGCGACGACGGGAAATGCGATCGCCCCCGTTGGCTTAGAGGGCTATCATCAGATTGAGCAAATGAGCGAAAATGACGAGCGAATTTTAGCAACCTGCCAAGCCGACCTGCAATAAAGAGCCTAAGCATGAGGTGGCGGTTGTAACGAGCTTGCATCTACCAGGCAGACAAGATTCTGCCCCTTCGGCAAACGGGAGTTAGGGAAACCGGACTCTCGTCTTAGATCAAGAAGAGCGCACCCTGCACTGCAGGGTGCGCTCTTCTTGATCTAAGACGAGACTTATTCCCGCTCGACCAGGATGACGTTTTCGGTGACTTGCTCAAAGGTGTCATCGTGGCTAATGACAAAAAGCTGTCGAAAAGTTTTGATATTGGCGATCGCCTCTGCCAAACTTGCTCTCCGAGGACGATCCATGTTGGTTGTGGGTTCGTCAAAAAAGGCGATATCAATGTCTGCCAGGACTCGCAATAATGCCAGACGCACTGCTAGCGCAGCACACATTTGCTCACCCCCAGAGAGATTGATAAATCGGCGAGAAAACGCGCCTTCCTGCACCAAGATTTCGTAGTCTCGCGTCCACTCCAAAGCCACGTTTTGGCGGTTCATCAATTCCCGAAACAGTTTGTCGGCTTCCTGGGAAACGCTTTGCACGTAGCGTTCGGTAATGCGCGGCCCAGCTTCTTTGTAAACTTTGCGGGCAAAGGTGATAAAGCGGCGAATTCGCTCTCGCTGTTTCAAATCAATTTGGGCGCGATCGCGCTTTTCGGCTAACGCCTGAAGTGTAGCCAGTTGGTGATCTAGCTCGTCTAACAGTTTGCGCTGCTGAGGCAGTCCACCCATGATTTGGTCAGCCTGACTGCGAGTCGTGTTGTAAACGGCTTCAACCTGCTGCCACTGTTCTGGATCGTAGGTTTGAATGGTTTGGTCGTATCTAGTTTTAAGAGCAGCCTGCTCGGTTTCTAGTGTTTGTAGTTGAGCGATCGCCCCCTCCAGTTCAGCTTGCAAAGCTGGCAGAGTTTCAGCATTTTTTTGGTGCTGGAGATAGGTCAGGTAAGCAGGTTGATGGGTTTGACGCAACTGTTTTTGCTGATCTAGCTGCTCATCTAGCTCAGCAAACTGGTTGATAGTCACCTCTAAATCGGCAATTTTTTGTTGAATGCCTGCCTGTGCCTGTTGAAGCTGAGCAAAGGCAGATTGAATCTGGGACTGCTGCTGAAGCTGTCGGGCGAGAAGCTGACTGCGTCCACGCGGATCGCCCAACTGCTCCAACTTGGCTGCAAGCTGCGATCGCTGTTGCTTTAAAGCTGGTTCTGCTGTCAGTTGAGTCTGAAGCTGGCTGATGCGGCTGTGAATTTGCTCAGCTTCCTCCTGCCATTGACTCTGCTGCGCCAAACGAGCTTCCAATGTGGCAAACTCTGCTTGCCGTCTGTAAACCTCATCGAGCTGCTTTCTCACATCGCGTAGCTGCTGCTCAAGCTGCGGCAAAGAAGTTTGCTGTTCCAGATCTGCCAAAATGCGCTGCAGCGCATCCAACAGTTCGTCATTTAGCTCAACCCCTGCCCGAATCGCATCCAGAGCTGCATCGACGGAGGCTGTCGCCAACAGCGGTACTATCTGCTGCATTTGCACCAATGTAGACAGTGCTTCTTCTGCCTGAAGCTGGTGGCGATCGCCCTTCTCTGTCCCCACTGTTATTAACTGCCGCAAGTCTGCTTCAAACTGTTTTGCAGCAGCAATGCGGCTGAGTCTCTCCTGAAGGCGATCGCGCCGCTGCTCCAGTTCTGGAATTTGCCTGATCGCCGTTTCTAGCGCCTGAATCTGAACAATCTCTTGGGTCAGCCGCTCCAGGCTGGATTGGATTTTTGTCCACTGCTTCGTCAGGTTTTTAGCTTCCGTTTCAGAAGCTTGAAGCCGCTGGAGTAGTTCAACGGTTGTGGTTTGCTGTTGCTCCAGGTCAAGCTGCTGTTGGATTAACGGCTGTAGCTGTTCAGCTTCCAGTTCAGCCTGCTTTAAATTTTCGAGCTGTACGGTGAGTCGAGTTAACTCCGTTTGCTGATCGAGCAGCATCTTTTGCTGAGCATCCCGCTGTTTGATTAAATTCTGACGGTTTCGCCCCTGCTGATCCAATTCTCTCAGGGCTGTCTCAGCTTGCAGAAATACCTGGTAGCCCTCGCGACTCAATTCACAGGTCTGGACTGCTTGCTGCGATCGCTCGACAGACTGCTGCAATAGCCAGTTTGCTTGCTGCTTACTTTCAAGCTGCGCGTCTAGCTTGTGCAACTGGGCTTCTAGCTGCTGAACCTGTCGTGCCTGAGCAGCCAAAGCGTCCTTCTCAACTTGCAGCTTTGCCAAATCTGTCTGCAACTGCTCAAGTGCTGCCTCTGCTGTTGCAATTTCCTGACTGAGTTCCTGTCGCCGTTGTTGCAAGGTTTTCCAGTCTTTAAGCGAGTCTTCGTACTGGGCGATCGCCCCCTCCAACCGCTCCACTTCCGCTTTGCCGTACTTTTCCAGCGACAGCATTTGCTGATTGGTCTGCCGATATTCCTCTACTTTGAGGATTGCGTCAAAAATCGGCTTGCGTTTTTCCGCTGTTTGCAAAAAGTCTGCCGTGAAAGTTCCTTGAGGTACGCCAATCGTGTTAGCAAACAGTCGCCCCAAATCGGTTCCTGGAGCGACTCCCAAATGCTGCCGCATCCAGGGCATTACTTCCTCTTCGATGTGCTTGTAGTCTAGACGTTGCCCCAGTTGTGGATCGTACAAAGTGTAGCCCTTGGTCGTGCAGCGCTGCACTTCGTAGGTGCGGGTGTCGCGGCTCGACACAAAAGCAACCGTCGCCTGGGCACTATTTGCCCCATTGCGAATCAGGTCTTCATTTTTGTACGAACCTCTGTAGTTAAACAGCGTCCAGGCGATCGCCTCCAAGATGCTCGTTTTTCCCGCCCCGTTTTCACCACAAATGGCATTGGTGCCAGGCTGAAACTGGAAGTGGCGATCGCTGTGCGACTTAAAGTTTTTTAATGTAACCGAGAGAATTTCCATGCAGCCCTATTTCACCTGGATGCCACTGACTCACTATTCTGACAAATTTGGCAAAGCCAGGACGATGGATTGCACCACAAGACCCGCCAACTACTAGCTTCACCCCTATAAACAATTGCGATGCTATTACTCTGTGCTCCTTAGTAGGCTACGAAATTGTAGGCATTTTAAGCAGAGCAGGAGATTTTTTATGAGATTAAACATTGCCATCAAAGACCAAAATGGCAAACCCTATAGCCTTCCCGATCGCTACGAGTTTGCGCCAGAAGAGCTGGATAAATTAGCCGCAGACTTCAGCGATTACTAGACCTCCTGCATGAATCAAAAGGCATGTGCCAATTCATAGTTGAGTAAGCCAGCAATCAGATTCAAGCGCAAGCCAAACCGTTTTCTACGATTGCGATAACGTCCCGAAAAG
>NZ_JACJOV010000017.1:0-2522 GCF_014695745.1 Leptolyngbya sp. FACHB-671
AACATGGCGCAGCTTTCAAATTCGTGGCGTATATCCCATGTTTTACGAACATGCCTCATTCTGGGCAGTTGTATAAAGCTTTTGCGCCATGAATTTGATAGTGAGACTTGATATGTACTAAGGGAACAAAAATAATAAACCCTTGTGTCGCACGGGTTATACGCTTGTGATGCCGCGCCACGAATCTGAAAGATACGCCATTCTCTGTAAAAGCGTACACAAATCTTGCTAGCCGCCATCTCCAGCACAGCTTGTAGCAATTCATCCAGGTCAGCGGGTTTGGCGATATGCTGCCCAAACCCTGCTGCAATTGCTTGCAGCCGATCTGATTCTTTGGCATTAGCTGTTAGTGCGATCGCAGGCACCTGCCCTCCTTGCTGGGCCGTCAACGCTCTAATGCGGCGGATTAACGTGTAACCATCTTCGTCAGGCATACTTACATCACTAACTAAAATGTCTGGTCGCCACTCCAGAACTGCCTGGAATGCGTCACTCGCAGAGCTAGCTGCTGCTACCTCTGCACCGTAAGTCTCAAATAGGAAGACGAGGAATTGAAGGCTGTCACCATCGTCATCTACAACCAACACCTTGAGACCATCTAACCTAAGATCACCCTTGGGAGACATGGATCAGGAACCTTGACAGAATTTGTAGGGAAAATTCGATATTCCCACAAAAGGCTTTACTTTCCGTCACTGTCGCCCAACAAGCTTGAGAATTTCTTGAACTAACTCATCAGCGTCTAAAGGCTTGGACATAAAATACTGAAAGCCTGCGTCTAATGCGTTTTCAGCGTTGGACTCCCTGGTGTAGGACGTTACCGCAATGGCTGGAAGTTCACCCCAAGTGCCCTCCAGCTGCCTGATCTGTTCAATCAGCCAACGTCCATCCTTCTGGGGAAGTCTGACATTGCTGACCAAGATGTCTGGTCGCCGCTGTCCTAATTCTCCCAGAGCTTCAAGGGCAGACCTAGCAAGGATAACCTCAGCTCCAGACTCTTGGAGAATGAACGTAAAAAGCTCAGCAATATCAGGCTCATCCTCAACGAGAAGCACTGTCAGCCCTGCTAAAGGCGCTAGAGAGGAAGAAGACTTGTTTTCTGTGTTTTGCATAGCCGTAGTAGAGAACACAATTGCCTTCATCAAGGCTGATCAGGCGGCTTTTATGTTCTCCCATAAGGCAGGAATGTACTCCAATGGGTGAACCCCTGGAAAAGACTCTACCCAAAGATGTAAGCTCTTGTACGATACAGTACTTAGATTAAGTACGAAAGCCTATCTACTACTCACTCTGAGGACTGAGCAGCAGCCAAGACTAAAAAGCAATCGTATGACGGATGGAACTACAAATAGAGAGCCAGAACCCGAAAACCAAGTTTCCTATCATGGGTATCTTTTGAAAGCTACTCAAAACCGAGAAACAAAGGTCTGGACGGTTAGCTACAACCTGGAGGGCAATCCCCCCTTCAACTCCAAAATCAAGTGGCAAAACCCCAAAGAAGCGAAGAATCTTGGCTTCTATCGACTCAACGATGAAATCGTGACTGGCGCAAGTAGTTTGCTTGAGCCACATGGTCTAAACTTCATTCCTCAAATTCACTGTTTTCTAGAGTATGGCGAGTTAGAGTCGATTTGACTGAGGGCAACTGCAACGGCAAGAACAAAACGATCGAAGCGTATGATTTTGTCGTTCGCGTCAGTCCAGATTTAACTCATCTTGAAGAAGAGCAGTATTATCTCAGTTACCTGAATCGATACTTTACGATTGACCCCCAGCTAGCGATCGCAGGAATTCCAACCATCTTGAAACTACTTGAGGCTTGCAATCGACAAGTCAAATATCAATGCTCACTGATGTCGCTCACTCGCTGAAAGATTCTGCTTCGCGAGCCTTAGTACAGGGTGAGCGAGGTCCCTATGACGGGGATTGGATTTACTGGAGTCAATGAAATCAGCACACCTCCGACTATCAAACCAACAGTTGTCAAACTATTGGTTTGATAGTCAGGGAAGTGTCAATTATGTGGATTGTATTTTCAGTCAGAGGAGCTGATGAAAGTTCACCATGTGGACGGCAATTCAGCCAACTATCAACAGAACAATCTGGCGCTATTACATCGACATCGTCATGACCAATTGCACCGAAGTCTGCGTGACAAGCACCAGACGGTTGAGGAGCCGTGTGAGGTGCAAAATCTCAAGCACGGTTCTGAAGACCAGCGGAGTAGGCGACGCTCCGCTGAGTTTAACTCCATTGCTATACAAGGGCGAAGATACACGGGCGATCGAAATCTTTTATCCATATCAACCGGCGAAGATTCGCCTACCGAATGAAGAGAGCATGTTTTATGCGGAGAAGCTTTACCGGAAATGGCGAGGCTGATGAGCCAGTAGGGCTTCAGTAATTTCCGGCGTTGTTGCATGATTGAGAATTGAGCCAATCAAGTTCTAAACTAGGTTGAGATTAAGCTTTAACTTCATAGCTATCAGGCTTTGCAACTTGGATCATGCGATTGAGAGCAG
>NZ_JACJOV010000170.1:0-128539 GCF_014695745.1 Leptolyngbya sp. FACHB-671
ACTCAAGAGCAGACTGTTATCCCACTATTTGATTGGGCAACTCAAATCACCCACTCTTGCTATGAAATTGGGCTAAGCTGACCACCACATTTAGTACATCTGCGTAAGTCCTGTTGAGAATGTTGCAGATGTGGATAGGAACGCACCGCAGTGGGCCCTTACAGAAATTGATGTGTCGCTTTTTCTAAACGTGCATAGGTGTGCGGCGAAGCCGCACACCTATGCGCGCAGAAGGTCTTATGAGTTGCCACTTTTTCTGATTGATGTCAACGTTAATTAAAAGGTGTTTTAACTCCGTTAGACCCATGCAGACTCAAAGTGACACACCCAAAGTTGGCGATCGTCCCTCCCTAGCTGACTCCCTTCGACAGCGGCGACAAAAACTGGCGGCATTAGTTAATTTTCCGGTGGTGTTGTGGTCGGGGCGCAGCAGTTCTCGCAACTTTCCGGCTAATGTATTTCCGTTTCGGGCGAGTAGTCACTTTCTCTACTTTGCTGGGTTGCCGTTAGAAAATGCTGCTATTCGTCTAGAGGGTGGCAAGTTAGAGCTGTTCATGGATGACGGCACGCCCGAAAGCGCTCTTTGGCATGGGGAAACGCCAAGCCGTGCTCAGGTCGCTGAGCAAATTGGGGCAGATGCCGCTTATCCGTTGGCAGCGTTAAAGTCGCGGACCGAAGAGGCGGCGACGATCGCCGTTCAGGATGCCGCCACTCAGCTGCAACAGTCCCACTGTCTGAACCGAATGCTATCACCCGCCAATCAGCCGCAGGGAATTGATCTTGAGTTGGTAAAGGCGATCGCCAGCCTTCGCCTCACCCACGACGAAGCAGCCCTGACAGAAATGCGTCAGTCCGCAGCCGTCACTGTTCAAGCCCATCAAGCAGGAATGGCTGCAACTGCCAACGCCACAACTGAAGCTGAAGTGCGGGCTGCAATGGAAGGCGTGATTATGGCGAATGGCATGACTTGCGCCTACGCCAGCATTGTTACCGTACAGGGAGAAGTGCTGCACAACAATCACTATCACCATGCCCTGAACCCAGGCGATTTGCTGCTAGCAGACGTGGGCGCAGAGACAGCATCCGGTTGGGCAGCGGATGTGACGCGCACCTGGCCAGTTTCGGGCAAGTTTTCCTCAACTCAACGCGATCTGTATGATGTGGTGCTGGCGGCTCATGATGCCTGTATTGAGCAGGTGTGCCCCGGTGTGGAATATCGCGAAATTCACCTGCTGGCTGCTAAGGTAATTGCCGCTGGACTGGTTGATTTAGGTATTTTGCGCGGACAGGCTGAGGATTTAGTAGACATGGATGCCCACGCGCTATTCTTTCCGCATGGAGTTGGGCACTTGCTTGGCTTAGATGTGCATGATATGGAGGATTTTGGCGATTTAGCAGGGTACGAGGCGGGTAGAGTCAGGAGCGATCGCTTTGGACTGGGCTATTTGCGGCTTGATCGTCCCCTGCGACCCGGTATGGTCGTCACGATTGAACCCGGTTTCTATCAGGTTCCAGCGATTCTCAATGACCCAAAGCGACGAGAAAAGTATCGGCAAGTGGTGAACTGGGAACGGTTAGCTCAATTTGCTGATGTGCGAGGCATTCGCATTGAGGATGATGTATTGGTGACAGAGACAGGTCATGAAGTGCTGACTGCGGCTTTGCCCACGGATGACTACTCATGCGATTAGGCGTAATGCACTAATTCTGTTCTCTATTCACCACTACTTCCCTAATCAACTGACGGTGCTGAGAGACCGAAGCTAGAGTGTTTGCTGCAATCATGCCGCTGGCAGCAACCGCTGGCACCCCAATTCCCGGAAAAGTGGTATCGCCACAGCACAGTAGGTTCTTGAAGGGTGTCTTAGAGCCGGGAAACAATCCTTGTCCTGCCGCTATCGCTGGACCATAGCTGCCTCGATCTCGCCGCAGGAAGCGTTCATGGGTTAACGGGGTTCCCACTAATGTCACGTCGCTGCGATCGTGAATATCAGGAATGACTCGCTCTAATGCTTTCCAGAGAACCTCAGCCCGTTCCTGCTTCAATTGCTGGTAGCGATCGCTGTTGCGATTCACTCCGGACCACAGCTCATAGGGTTCTGTAGCTGGAGTATAGGCATGAATGCAGTGCTTACCAGGTGGTGCAAGGTCAGGGTCGAGCACCGATGGAATGGATACGACAACCACATTTTGAGGTGCATCCACTCCACTCTCCCAATCATTGACAATCAGATAGTGACACTCTAAGTCTGATGGCAGATCAGTGGCATCAATACCCAGATGGAGGTGCATGAAGCTAGGGCAGGCAGGCAAATTTTGCCGTTTTTGTAGAGAGGATGAGCGAGATCCTTCCGGTATTAGCTTGAATGTATCCCAGCTAGACGCGTTCGATACAACGGCATGACGGGCAAGAATCTGCTCTCCCGTTTTCAACTGCACACCCACTGCCTGCTGACGTTCGATTAAAATCTGTTGTACGGTCGTGCTCAAGCGTAGCTGTCCTCCATAGCGCTGCAATCCTCTGATCAGCGCATCGACTAATGCCCCTCCGCCGCCCTTGGGATAGTCCAACCTGACATCAGGGCGATACCAGTCTGCAAACATAAAAGCCATTTCAGCCGCCAGAGTGCCTTTAGCGGGTAAGCCAGAGAGCAAGAAGCAAAGCAAATCCATCCAGTGACGAATGAATGGGTCTTGAACCACTCCCTCTAGCAGTTTGGAGAAAGGTCCTGTTAATTGGAAGATACTTCCAGCTTGTTTAAGCGCATTCGGCAGAAAAGGAGAAAGGGTGTTGAACACGCCCCAGTCCGATCGCACTGCAATAGGAGGAATGGCAGTAGAAGCCGCCTTCAGGGGAGCCATTACCTGTTGCAACCGTTGCCACTCTACGACTGCCTCTGCTCCCCGCCATTCTTGCAAAATCTGCTTAAACGGTTCTGCTCCTACTACTGCCCGAAAGAATCCTTCGGGTAAAAAACAGCCCCAAGCGTTATAGGTTAACCAAGGAATATCTTCTCCAGTCGCATCTAAGACTTGGCGCAGCGGATTGGCAGAGGGGCTATAGGAAAGCCCTGAATAGAGAGAGGGACCAGAATCAAAGTAGAACCCTTGCCGTTCAAACGTATGGGCAGCTCCGCCTGGAATGTTGTGGCTTTCACAAACCACTACCCGAAAGCCGTATCGAGCGAGTAACGCTGCACAACAAAGACCACCGATACCACTGCCAACGACCACGACATCTACAGTTTCCATAACTGGTTAACCCGGCTACCTCAATCACCTTTGTGATTCTATCTCTCCCTCATTGATCAGGTTAATGAAGCGATCGAGTGAGTGCTGGATTACAGATATCTCACGTTTACGGCTTTCCAGTTGGCAAGTTCTCAGTGTTAACTGATAATTCCGTTGCTAAACCTGCCCTTACAGGTATTGTGTTTTCTAACAATCTTCTTAGTCAGTATTGTTTCTCTCAGAACTGGCTTGCAACACAGTTAGAACTGCCTTGGGCGATAGTTTATCCTTAAACCAAATCACCTTAGCGGGAGTCTCGCTGACCTTAACGCCTGCTTTCTCCAGGTTAAGCCGTTCTGAGATTGCCAAAATCAAGTTATCCCGTTCAGATTGGCGCACCTGAGAAAACTTTTTACGCAGATATTCGGGTCGCCAGTAGCCAACAATTTCTAACAGAAAGTCGCGTCCGTCAGGGTGAACCAGCCGAAAGTCAGGAATCATGACGCTACCAGGAATTGGGATCAAATCTACTTCGCGTTCCAAAAGCCACTCCGATTTGAGCGCAGCCCAGCGATCGGCAAAAGATTCCTCTAACATGCTGTCGTAGGTTTTCCCAGGTGGATAGTGAGTTACTAAACCACAGTCTGAGTTGAGGCTGAAGCGACGAGTTTTTTTAGCGTTGGTGTAGCTGTCGCGGATTTGCAGTTCTGCGGTGAGGCTCCACTTCGTGACGTGCAGCAAAGCGGGAATCAATTTGGCAATATCTAATCCATAGCGAGTGCTAGGTTTGAACAGGCTAGTTGGCCCATCAATGGTGATTGTGAAACCGTGATCGGCATCGCCCTCAATGTAAGCCATCAAGCCAAACAGCTTGAGGTAGCGAAACAGCAACTTATATTCACCCGGATCGTTGCGATGGGCGGTAATGATGATGTGGCTGGCTTTGTAGAAAATGCCCTGAACCTGAGACAAGTTGTAGCGATGCAGCAATGCCTCTGATGTGGGAGCTTCAAACTGGGTCAGAATGCGATTTTCTGCCAGGTCAGCATAAAGTCCAGCGCGAATTTGGTCGGGGAGCACTTCGCGGTCTAGCTCTTGAGTAAGGTGATCTGCCAGTTTGGTTAGAGTTGCCTGAGCCGTTTGGGGAAGGGGGGCAGCTTGGGCGGAGAGCGCAAAAACCCGCTGGCGCAAAAGCTGCGGTTCAAGCGGACTGACGACTTCAAAGGTGCTAAAGCTGCTTTTGAGAATGTGGGCTAAGCCGCGCTTAATCCGGTAGTCGGTATCTTCGCCTTCTAACTCCTGAAGCTGGCGATTCAGTTCGCCCTGAGTTTTGCCCTGCATCTGTTGGAAGAGGTTGATCAGGTCAGTGGCGATCGCCCCATACTTTTGCCCGATCCCCAATCGCTTCGGCGTGATTTCTTCTCCGTTTTGCCGACTAATTAAGAGATCGCTGGGCAACATGATGCTTTCTGGCTAACAGCCTTTATCCTAATACTCCTCATCGCTGTAAAGATCGTCGAAACTGTAGCCTCGATTGACCCAATAGTGCCAGTCGGCGATCGCCTCTTGAGTTTGCTCGTTGGCTGCGAGTGGCTCAATGTCATACAACCGCGCCGTAAAAGTATCTTCGCTTTCCCCGTCCTGGTAAAGCACCTCAACATACATTTCAGTCGAGCATTCCTCCTCTGAAGCCATGCCTACAACGCTGACTTTTTCACTTTGGCTGGGCGATTGATGCCCTCCAGTCAGCCATTTCGCCTCAAACGGAAAACCAAGTGCATCTTCCAGGTAGCAATACCAGCCCATTGCTTGCTCTTCTGAGCTATACGCATCTACGACTATTTCCATCTCAATTCGATGCTCCCGCTCGTTGTCTCTCTCAACGGTAGACATAGGACACCGCCTAGCAGGTGAATTAAATGCTGATTATAGTAAGCCAAGACTCAATTCAATTCGCATCTTGAACAAAACTTTGTGACTGAACCTCTTGCCTGAGTCAGTCTTTGGAAGTGTGAATCATTGCGCGGCGAGTCACGCAACGATTCACACAACAGATCGGCGAGGTTGCCGTTTGGGTGTGCTAAAAAAAATGCAGTGGTGAAAGGGTGAGATAAAGATGAGAATCGGTGCAGCAAAATTCCCATTTCTGCTAGGGTTAGGTGCCTTGTTGGCTGTGTTGAGTCAAGGGGCGAGCGCTTCCCCTCCGCCTTCTCCTCATTCTTCATCCCTCCTCCCTGATTCTTTCGGCAGCGATCGCTGGCAGGTTGAGCTTCAAACGCCTGACTTGCCTACTTTAGGAGAACAGACAGAATATTTACCCGAAGAGTTGGCTGTTGTTCACCTGGTTCTAAAACTAGGACAGCGGCGCGTCTACGTGCATCGCGGGGAAGAAATTTTGGCAAGCTACCCCGTAGCGATTGGAACGGCAAATACGCCCACGCCGACAGGCGAATTTGAAGTGTTTCAGATGATTGAAAACCCAGTCTGGCAAAACCCCTGGACAGGTGAAGTGCGATCGCCCGGAGCCAACAGCGCTTTGGGATTGAGATGGATTGCTTTCAACGAGATGCCCCACGGTATTATCGGCTTTCACGGTACGCCAACCATCTCCTCAATCGGTCGAGCCGCCTCTAACGGTTGCGTCAGAATGCACAATGCCGATGTAGTTGCCCTGTTTGAACAAGTAGAAATCGGCACAACCGTCATCGTTGAACCTTGAATAGTCGATCAGTTGACATTCATACCTACAAGTGTGCTACAAATACTACAGGTCCTGAGCGAACCTAATTTGCATGAATGCAAAAGGAGGAACATATGGCTGAGTCGGTCGCAAATTTGATCTCTACAAAAATTCCGGCACAGTCCACAGAGGTTCCTGCCTACTCATTCCTTTCTGCCGAATGATCGTCAGATTTCCTTTGTGAGACTTGCCCCCACACAAGATTTCACATTCAGGAAACTTCAATGAACCTATCAGAATTAGGCTGGAGTGACTTTTTCACTCACAGCTTTGAGGCTTACCGCGTACAGGGCTACACGGTGGGCAGAGTTGCTTTGGAACACAAGCAGGCTTACACGCTTTATGCCGAACAAGGAGAACTCTCAGCCACCGTTTCCGGCAAGCTGAGGCATCAGGCTACCGCAGCAGAAGACTTTCCGGCTGTCGGGGATTGGGTTGTCATTCGCATTCGAGATGAAGGGCAAGCGACCATTCACGCCATCCTGCCGCGAAAGAGTAAATTCTCCCGCAAAACGGTAGGGGGTAAAACTCAGGAACAGATTGTTGCTGCCAACATTGACACCGTGTTTCTGATGGCAGGTTTAGACCACGACTTTAATCTGCGCCGGATTGAGCGCTATCTAGTGCTGGCATGGGAGAGCGGAGCTATTCCAGTGATTTTGCTCAACAAGGCAGACCTTTGTGATGCCGTTGAAGAGCGGGTCTTGGAAGTGGAAGAAGTGGCGATCGCCGTTCCCATTGTGGTGCTGAGTGCTGCCCAAAATCAGGGATTAGACGCTCTCCAGCCCTACCTCAAACCCGGTCAAACCTCAGCCTTACTGGGGTCATCAGGCGTGGGCAAATCCACCTTAACAAATCAGCTTGTCGGCACTGCCCAGCAGTCCGTTCAACCCGTGCGTCAGGGAGATAGCCGAGGTAGACACACGACGACCCATCGAGAGTTGCTTCTGTTGCCTTCCGGTGGCTGCATCATTGATACGCCAGGAATGCGCGAAATCCAGATCTGGTCAGAGGGAGCAGGCTTAGAGGAAACCTTTACCGACATTGAAGCGTTGGCAGAGGAGTGTCGATTTCGAGACTGTCAGCACCAACAAGAACCAGGCTGTGCGGTGCGGCAAGCCCTCGAAGCAGGTGCGCTCGACGAGCAGCGATTTGCCAGTTTCCAAAAACTCCAAAAGGAGTTGAACTATCTGATTCGCAAGCAAGATCAGAGAGCAACCCTGGCAGAAAAGGAGAAGTGGAAGCAAATTACTAAATCTTTGCGGAAAATGAATAACCGCTAAGAGTAGTTTTGCTTATTGCCTGGGTCTCAAGTTCCAGCTTTCTGCTATTTACGCAGGAGGACTACTGAACTGGGGCTTGAGAACCAGGAGCATCCTTTTGTTGTGCAGTTTCTTGAGGAGCTGTATTTTGAACCTGGCGGTTTTCCCCTGTACTTTGCTGGGACTGCTCTGATCCGGCTTCTGCTTCGGGTCCAACTTCTGGTGGGGGAGCAGGCTCAGTTAGGGGGTCAGGGGCAGCAGGTGCTACTGGCTCTTCAGGAGTCGCCGGGGCTGGAGTTGGATCAGTTGGTTCTGCTGTCTCTTGAGACTCTGCTTCTGGAGAAGTTTCCTCGGGAGCGGGTGAGGGCGGCAAGCTATCGGCATCTTCAGGCAAAGTGTCCAAAACTGGCTCATCCGGGGAAACTTCTTCCAGAGGCTCTTCTTCTGAAAGCTGTGGCGTATCTGGCTGCGCCTGAGCAGGTGCTTCAAAGGTGGGGGAAGGAGCCTGCTGGGTAGGCTCAGAGGGGGCGATCGTATCGGGTTCAGATTCAGAGCCTGAAGGCGACAACGCCTGCAAGACACCTACGACTACCGCAGCCGGAACGATTAACGCCATTGCGATTAAACCTGCTGCAAACCACCTGCCTCTTGAATGACTGTTCTCTTTGCCAGGAAGGTTATGAATAGTACGTTGAGGAGTCGCATATTCTGTTGCAACCGAGCGACGACGCTGAGGAATCACCGCCTGAGTTGCCATGTGGCTGATGGTTGCGCTCGCTGCTGCAAGGGTTGAGTTGCCCGACGCAGCCGGAAATAGCGCTAACCAGCGATCGACATTGGCAGGACGGTGCTGTGGCTCAACAGCCATGCCGCGCATCACAGCTTGACTTACTGCTGCACTTAACTCCGGGCGAACGACACGTGGAGCGGGCAGATCAACCCGATCGCGCAAGGCGGCAGCAACAGGGATGCGGGCAGTTAGCAGGGTGTAAAGCGTAGCGGCAAGCCCATAGACATCCGTGGCGGGCGATCGCCGCTCCTGAGAAATGTATTGCTCAATCGGTGCATACCCTGCCGAAATCAGACTCGTGTGCGTCTGAGTAATCCCTGGCGTAAATTCGCGGGCAATGCCAAAGTCAATCAGCACTACCTGGTCAGTGCCCTGGCGCAAAATGATGTTTTGCGGCTTAATGTCTCGATGCAGCAAACCGCTCTGGTGAACAACTTTTAGCGCTTCGCCCACCTGCCGAATGTAGTGAATTGCGGTCTCCTCAGGCAGCGGCTTATCTGGCATTACCAGCGTATCCAGAGTTTGACCGGGAATGTAATCCATGACGATGTTGGGCAAGCCTTCTTCGATGAAGAAGTCTGTCACCCGAACGATATTGGGATGGGAACAGACCGCTAGCCGCCTTGCTTCATCCTGAAACTGACGATAAAAATAAGCAAAATTAGGATCTTGTCGCAGAGATTCATTAATTGTTTTAATCACTACGACTTGAGCCAACGCATGGTTCGTGGCTCTGTAGGTAATGCCAAAACCACCCCGCCCTAGCTCCTGGTCGAGCGTGTATTTGCCATTCTGTAGCGTTTTCTGAATCGGGATAGTCATAAGCGATCGCAGTTTAGATGCAGTTCCTTCACAGGTGTCAAGGGAGGAGCTTAAGTGCAGGTTGGGCAATCATGTAGTCTGAACGGGCTGAACAGGACGTGAAGAGTACAGTCTAACGGCAAACCAGTCGACTGAAAACTGGGGCATTTTGCTCCAGCATATCAGGAAGGCTCAAGGATCGATTGTACTGACAGATAACATCCTGTCTATAGCTTCTTGAATCAGTTGTAGGAGCAGGTTGTGACAGGCGCATCCCTCTCATAACCTTTTTAGGATTGCTATGTCTGTCTATTTATCTACCGACCGGGTTTTAGGAGATGTATAGGTCAAGACATTCCTCACAACAGAGCTTGAGATGAGTCAGACCCATTAGAGGCGATTCATTTTGAGCCAATCGACTCGGTACTCGCTTTTAACTATCTCGACCGCTACTGCGATCTCGACCGCTTTTACAGTGAGCAAGGAATTTTTTCCAGGGCGATCGCCCCTTGCTTGGGAACGGCGCTAGCTAAAGTGCATCGCAGCACATTGAGCGCCAGGACTACAAGCAATTTCTTAGCCACAAGCTCAACTTGGGCGACGATGAAAGGCTTGGACAGGTTCCCGATCTGAGTCAAAATTTGCGGCAAGTTTCTCCTGAGATATTTAGCACAACCGCTGCGGATGGGCTGCAATTTTACGAAACAGAAACTTTATCCGTTAGTGTTCAAAACTCAGTTCACACAAGCTTCTTGATAGGGAGATGAGGCTAGTAGTGAGGCGATCACCCTTCACTCCAAAAGTCTACGGTTCTCCTCACTGTCGATCCAGGTAAGTTTATCTAAAGTGGAACTATCAGCTCCAGTAGAAGTCTGATCTTTGGAGCGAGTTCTAAAATCGTCTCAGCATTCAATGCTGAAAGTACCACTATGTCCAAAACCCTGGAAATGCTTCAACCGCCAGCTTCTCAAGCAGGCGTAGCGCAAAGGCTAGAGGGTGCAATTCAAGCTGCGATCGCCGAAGCTCGTGCAACTTGTGATCTCAAAGGTGCTACCTCAGGTGATTGTGCTGTTGCTTGGGATATTGTCGAAGAGTTGCAGGCTGAATGTTCTCACCGGAAAGCAAAGAAAAATTCCCTGGAACGCTACTGTGATGAGAATCCTGATGCGGTTGAATGTCGAGTTTACGACATTTAAGCTAAACATCAACAGTTTTGAATAGGTAAGCCTGAGCCTACCTTACATCTCAAAGGGCTATTGTTTTGGCAGTAAAATGTTGTCAAAACAGTAGCCTTTTTACGTGAAATACATTGCCCTGGTGCTAGTACTGGTTTTAGCTTTTGCAGTTGCTTTGCCTGCCCAGGCTGCTTTTTGCCGCACGGTGAATGGACATGATATTTGCATTCTGAGCATTAAACGCAGTGCCAAAAATTATTGGGAATACAGAGCGTCTGTGAGCATGGATGGGATTGCAAGACCGATTGAAGTTTATAACTGTCGCGATCGCCAGCGAACTCAAAAAGATGGAACAGTGGCACCTTTTATCGAGAACGGTCCAGGCGAGCTAATTTGCTCCATGCTGAAGTGAACCGTGCTGAAGTGAACTGTTGAAAATTTTGTAGGAAACGGATTTAGGTTGGCGAGGCATATCAGATTTACCGGACGAGTAGAGCCGATCGCTGAAGACTATTGTGAATTTTGATCTCGCTTTAATGGCGATCGCCACCTACCATGCTGAAAATTGTTACCTCTATCGCTTTGTTGACCATCCCGCTGTTGAGCGTTGCTGCAAACGCTGAAGATACTGCCATTCCTGAACTAGACTCAGCGCTGCAAACAAGTATTTGTCAAAACAGCTGGAGTTCATCTATTCGAGCAGTTAGCTTGCTGATTGGCAGCTCAGAAACATCACCCGATTATCGGGAAGACCTGGTTGCATTCCGTTACCAGCTTCAAGATTGGCGGGCAACTGGGGCGATCGCCGCTGAAGTCATTCCGGCCTGTGAAGGCGTTGCAGTCCTTGAAGAAGACGGCATCTCCATTCCTGTCAGCGTTTCATCGCCACCGCTTAACTTTGAGGCAGCCATTCAGTCTGTCGAAGAGATGAACTCTCCCTACAGCAGCTTCGTTCCCTACACAGCACCGGAACCCACCACTTTCAGCCGTGAGTGCTGGGTCGTTGATCAGTCCGGACAGCGATTTGATCTCGCCATGATGTGTAATGGTCAGTAGTTTAACGTCGGAACTGATCTAACGGAACTGATCTAACGCAGCCAAGTCAATAAAGCCAGGACGACAAATCACCTATCTACGATATCCATAGGATTTCACACGATGGCACTCCTGGCTAAAGTTGTTTGCATAACTGGAACTGTGTTTGGCTTGATGACTGTTGGAGCCTTGTCTACCTCAAGCATGGTGCTGGACAGGGGCGAAGCGATGAGCAACAGTGCCTCATCCCACCCCTCAACTTCCCAAGCCGAAATTTTGGTGGCGCAACGTTCCATGCCGGAGGAAATTTTAGAGGCGCACAACAAATATCGTGCAGAGGTAAACGTCGCACCGCTGACCTGGTCAGACACGTTGGCTAGCAATGCTCAAGAGTGGGCAAACCATCTTGCCTCCCTGGGTGGAAATACGTTGCAGCACAGCCCAAACTCAGGTGAGGGGGAAAACCTTTGGCTTGGTACTTCTGGAGCATTCACCTATACCCAGATGGTTGATATGTGGGGCGAGGAAAAGCAATATTTTGTTGATGGCACTTTCCCTGACGTGAGTTCTACGGGAAACTGGTTTGATGTTGGTCACTACACGCAAATGGTGTGGGGAGATACCACAGAAGTCGGGTGTGCGATCGCCAACGCAGGCGGAAATGATATTCTAGTGTGTCGCTACAATCCACCAGGCAACTATTTGGGACAGCCTGTTTTTTAGCGTTGGATAATTCCTAACTATGGAAGTTCGGGTTAGAGAAGGGAATGAGGCTGATGTAGAAGCGCTTGTACTCGTTGCAGCACGCACTTTTGCATTAGCCTGTCCTGCAAACACACCCCAAGAAGACATAGAGAACTATATTGCAACAGAATTTACTCCTGAGAAATTCAAGCAATATATCAATGACCCAAACTTTACTATCTATGTAGCAGAGGTCGCTGGAGAAGCAATAGGATACTGTCTGTTATGCCGCTCCGATCCACCCTTAGAAGAACTGCTTTCAGAGGAATGTGGGAACACCATTGAACTAAAACGTTTGTACATTCTGCCGGAATTTCATGGACTTGGAGTCGCTCAAGGATTAATGCATGCTGCGCTCAACTTTGCTGTGTCCAACGCCTGTACGCAAGTTTGGTTGAGCGTTTCCAACCAAAACATGAGAGCCATCTCCTTTTACAAAAAATCGGGCTTTATCAAAGTCGGTGAACAGAAATTTTACGTCGGCAATGATATTCATGATGATGACATCATGCTCAACTGTCTCATCTAAAGACCGTTGGGGCAGGAGAACCTGTTGAATTAGGGGAAACGGTTGGAGCAGAGGCAAGACCAACACACCCTTCAGACGGTGAGTTTTCATCTACCAAGGGAGTATACCAGCGCAGCGCCAAATCATTGAGTTGGTCAAGGATAACAACGAGTTCTTGTCCTCGCTCTGTTAACCCATAAGTCACCTGGGGCGGCACGGTTGGCTCATAGTGGCGATAGAGAATTTCCTCTTGCTCCAGCATTCGCAACCGCTCAGTCAAGACTTTTGTGGAAATTCCTTCAATTCGGCGTTTTAACGCACCAAATCGGGTCGGGCCATTGGTAGAAAGCACCCACAGCAGATACATCGTCCAGGGTCCAGATAGAACCTCCATCAACATGCTGACTGGACATGGGCTGGGATAGCGAGAACGTGACATAGCTGGTTACCTGAAAGTGCCTATTAGTTACTTTAAAGTGTCTACTTTACTTTAGTAAGTAGTTACTTTTAGCATCTATTCAGTTAACAGAACATTTGCTGAGGTTCCTATGTCAACAGTTGCTATCGTGTATTTTTCCGGTTCCGGCCATACTCACTTGATGGCTGAGGCGATCGCAGCAGGAGCTAGATCCAAGAACGTTGGGGTTGAATTGCTGCAAATCACGGGTGAGCAAATTGAGCAGGGACGCTGGCAAGATGCAGAAATCTTGGAGAAGCTGCATCAGGCAGACGCAATTGTGTTTGGTTCTCCAACTTATATGGGTGGGGTTGCTGCCCAATTCAAGGCATTTTTAGACGCAGGCGGTTCAGTTTGGTTTGCCCAGCAGTGGAAAGACAAGATTGCGGGAGGCTTTACTCACTCCAGTTCTCTGAGCGGAGACAAGCAGGGAACGCTGCTCTACCTGTCGATTAACGCCGCTCAACACGGCATGATTTGGGTGAGTGCAGGTGATTTGCCTAGTCCATACCTTGGCAAAACCGATGGGGTCAATCGGCTAGGTTCATTTCTAGGTGTGATGGGGCAAAGCCCGTTAAATAGGGGCGGAGAAGAGGCAGCTTTGGACGAGGGCGATCGCCTCACTGCTGAAAAATACGGACAGCGGATTGCTGAAGCCGCTCTACGCTGGAGCCGTCAACTTGTAGCTGCTTGATGGCACTCAGAATTGCGAGATAGCTGTCGCTACACAAGTTAGGACAAAAAGGGAGGTATGGCTTCGTCGTACCTCCCTTTTTGTCCTAACTAAGTGACTAGCGCTATATCTAAGATAGGAAACTTATTTTTCGGTGCCATGAAGCTCAAGCGACTCGGACACGTAGCCATTTGTGTCAAAGATCTCGACCAGGCGGCTCAGTTCTACCAGAACTTAGGAATGGATCTAGTGTGGAAAGATCCTGACTGGGCTTATCTCAAAGCCGGTGATGATGGTCTGGCTTTGCTTAGCCCTAGCTATGGTCAGGCTGGTCCTCACTTTGGATTTATTTTTAGCGATCGCTCTGAAGTCAACGCTGCCTACGAGCGACTCAAAACAGAAGGGGTTCACCTCACTCCCATTCACGAACATCGGGATGGCACTGCCTCTTTTTATGGCAAAGACCCAGACGGCAATTGGTTTGAATACCTTTACGAACCCGCCCCTGTTGCTAGTACAGTCTGAATGACGCAATTATTCGCAGTGTTGCAGAAATAAGAGACTGACGCTAATCAAGAATTCAAACCGGATTCGGTAGGGGCGATTGGCAAATCGCCCCACAGGCTTGTCTCTCCTAAGTCTCACGCTTAGCATAAGCAGCTACTGCTGAGAGTCAGGTTAATCCTGGTTCGGTCAGCGCTTGTCCCGCCATAGCTTTCTGTACGGGCAAACCTAATCCGAGAGCCGAAGTGCCAGCCAGATCGGTTCGGCGTGTGGTTGGGTCAAAAATGATGCTGTATGAGCACTCAGGGGAAAGACGCTGCATTCGCTTGAGATGATCTTCAGCATTGTTGCGACGACGAAACCGGGCAACTACAAGCTGTTCAGTAGGTGCAGCCGATTGCGTAGCCTCGGCTGCATG
Organism: Leptolyngbya sp. FACHB-671; assembly: GCF_014695745.1. Taxonomy (NCBI): domain Bacteria; kingdom Bacillati; phylum Cyanobacteriota; class Cyanophyceae; order Leptolyngbyales; family Leptolyngbyaceae; genus Leptolyngbya; species Leptolyngbya sp. FACHB-671. Next base: position 14,339 of record NZ_JACJOV010000170.1, read on the forward strand.
GCGAATAATGCACCAGGGGTGCAGCTGTTCTCTATAAGTCATAAGCCCCTCCCAATGACAAATGCATGGAAGGGGCTTACAAAAATCTGATCTGCGATCGCATCGAAGCGACAGCAGCGGCTCGACAAGATCGGCGGTGGTGCTGATATCATAGTGACTTACCTCCAACTCCGGTTGGTGTGTGTGCGATCGCCCTTCAGTTTTCCAGGCAGGAGGGCGATTGATAGTCTTTACAAGTCCATTAAAGGCTCACGAACTGCCATTTGTCGATAAATGGTTAAGGTTCTGCAATTTTGCATTTCAGCAGGTAGCTGGGCAAAAAAAGGCTGTTGAGCCAAGGCTTGGCTGATATCATTTGTCGCGGTTTTTGCCGCTTCTTCCGGACTGCCAACACGTTATGTAATAGATTCATCACCAACATTGAATTCTGTTGGCTGACAATCCTGTACGAGTAGGTTTAGCAGGCAAAACCCTGATAAAAGGTTCAGCACTGAAACCTACCCCTAATCCCCAATCCTCAACTCCCATTCACTTTGTCAAACCATGCTCCAATGCATAACGCACTAGCTCTGTGCGGCTATTGGTGCCCGTTTTACTAAACAAGCGGCTGACGTATTTCTCTACATTACGAACGCTGGTTTCCAGGCGACGGGCAATTTCCTTATTCATCAGACCCTCTGCCACCAGTTCTAGAACGCTTTGCTCACGCGGGGTAAAATCAAGCCGGACAGGAGCAGGGGTTTGGGCGATTGCCCCTCTCTGAGTCAGCAACGCCCGAATTTCAGCAATTTGTCGAGCCATGTCTGCGATATCGGGAGTATTGCCATCTCCTGCCGCCGCCCGATCTGCGACAGCTCGTCGCTCTAGCAGATTGCTCACGATCGCTACCAATTCATCTGGGTCAAAAGGTTTGGACAGATAGGCATCACAACCCGCCTGGTAGCCCTGAATTCGGTCAGTCGTCATGCCTCTCGCAGTGAGAAACACGACAGGAATCGCCTGAAACCGTTCGTCTTCCCGCATTTGCTTGAGAAACTGGTAGCCATCTACCTGCGGCATCATAATGTCGGAGATTACCAGGTCAGGCGACGTTTGCTGAAGCAACTCCCAACCGTCACGGGCATTGCTGGCAACGTTTACTGTAAACCCGCTGTCTTCGAGGTAGGCCTGCACTGCTTCCCGCAATCCTGGTTCATCATCAACCAGCAACAACCGTCCTTCCATGCTTTTCCCCTACCTAAAATCCTTACTTAAATACCATTACCCATTATCGGATTGCAGAGGAGGATTGGATCGCTCGTTAGTACTTATTCAAACGAAGATCGGAGTTTTAAGTTGAATTTCTTGGTTTAACTAGCATTTGACCAAGCTAGATCTGGTTAGTGCAGCAACAATGCGATCGCTAGCTAACCTTGCGCCTGCCAAGTTACGGGCGGTAGGTCCAATTTGCAGCGCTGCTAGACCGCCCATTAGAAACAATTTGCAGCCCTGCCAGCGTAGATGGTCATCCAGGATGGGCAAGCCGTTCACAATACCAGTCGGAAATTCTTCTAGAACGTCTGCCAGGAGTGGATTTTGGGTTACGTCTAGCTTTGTCCCGGTGGCAAGCCAGATGCGATCGCATTCCAAAACTGCGCCATCTTGACAGCGGACTTGCCAGCGATTGCCCAGCCATTCTGCCCTGACTACCTGACAGCGTTGGTGCAGCGACAGTTTTCCTGTTTGCTGCAACTGGCGTAGATGAGTCATCATGTTGGGAGTCATAGAACCGCCATTACGGGCTTGCTGAATCATTTCCCAACGGGCTTCCCAATCGCGTTCGGCAACAAATTCCTGGCACTCTGGGGAATTGAGCCAATTAGGATCAGCGTCAAACCATTTCTCTAGAAGGCGACGACGAGAGAGCAACTGCACCTCGGCACCCCGCGCGATCGCTCCTACTGCCAGGTGTCCACTCGTTAATCCGCCTCCCACGATCAAAATTCGCTCACCCCGCAAGCGCAACTGGCGCAAATCAACCTCGTGGGAATGGCAAAGTCTATGTTTTGGGTAGGGGGTTGAAACTTTATTCACCCAGGCTGGAAAATTGAGCATTCCGCCACCCATTGCCAGCACGACCCGCTGAGCCACTAACGATTTGCCGCCAGCCAGAGCAATGCTGAGGCAAGGACGATCTTGCATGATCGGCGTGATTCGCTGGACTAGAGCGCGATGCACCTGCTGCTGTAGCTGCCAACGGTAAACGAGAGTCTGGCAAAAATCTTGAAACAGTTTTGCGCCTGGTAGGTCGTGTGGTGAAAACAACTCGTCGAGTCGATGTTTTGCAAACTGACGCAGCGCGTAAGGGTTGGGGTCGGGCTGGTGAATGGCAGGCGATCGCAAATGCGAAATTTCCAGCATTGAAAACAAACGCTGCCACTGATGCATCCAAAAACCGTTTGGATCAAGCACAACGATCTTTTCCTGCATTTGCGATCGCTTTTGCAGCAAATGCGTTGCTAGGGTGAGAGCGTGAGGTCCAGCCCCGATGATGGCTATATCAGTTTGAGTGGGTAGATGCATTACAAAGACCTCCAAAAATGGAAGCGAGAAATATCATGATAATGATTGTCTTTATTATGTAGAACGTGATAAGCAAATTTTATGCGTCGTTAGCAAAGAAGTCTGTCTAGAAATTGAACAATTTATTGCCGATTTATGCATCTCCTTCAGAAACGTCTTAATTCAAGCTGCGCAGGATTATGAAAGTTGAGCGATTGATTCAGAATGGAACCTGCCTGTTAAGACAGCGATTCATCGCGTCTTAGCTCAAAGCATCTGTTACTCATGAAGCCTACTTGTAGAATGCGATTCATCAGGTCTTTACCAAGAATTTTGTAAGATTGGGAATTTTGTATGAATGCGATCGCCCCTCCTCTCAACCCCACTAACCCTGCCGGAATTGGCGGTACTCCCCACGAGTTTGTGTGGAATTGGAAGCAGCAAGCCCACACGGTTGTCTACGAGACGTTAGGACAGGGAAGTCCTGTTTTGCTGCTGCCGGCCTTTAGCACCGTGTCTACCCGTTCCGAAATGCGAGGTTTAGGAGAGCGGCTGTCTACTCAATTTCAAGTCTGGGCAATGGATTGGCTCGGTTTTGGAGAATCTGACCGACCGTCCATCGATTACCGCTCAGCGGTTTATCACCAACTTTTGCAAGATTTTGTCCGCAGCCAATTTGACACGCCCGTAGCAGTGATTGCTGCCGGACACGCAGCGGGCTATGTGATGCAGTTGGCTTCAATGCAGCCCGCAGTCTGGTCAAAAATTGTGCTGGTGGCTCCAACCTGGCGAGGCCCGTTGCCGACGATGGGTGCAAATCAGCAGGTTGCAGGTGCGGTGCGGGAAACGGTGCGATCGCCCCTCCTGGGACAAGCGCTTTATAAGCTCAATACGGTGCCCTCCTTTCTCAATTTGATGTATCGCCGTCACGTCTATACCGATATTGAGAAACTCACGCCTGAATTCATTCAGCAGAAATACCAGATTACTCAACGACCCGGTGCCCGCTTCGCTCCAGCTGCCTTTGTCACAGGTACCCTCGACCCTGCTCAAAACCGCGACGAATTTCTGCAAAACTTTCAATCCCTCTCAATGCCGTTGATGTTAGTTATCAGCGAACAGGCACCTCCAGGCTCAAAGGCAGAAATGGAGGCGATCGCAGCGCAGCCCAACGTGCAATCCCAACGGCTTCCCGGCTCCCTGGGATTGCACGAAGAATATGCTGCAGAAGTGGCTGCGATCGCCCTACCCTTCCTTACGACTAACTAGTAGGTTGGCAATGCTTGAGTAAGAGTGAACACCCGTTTGCCCTTACGAAGGTAAAATCTTCTCCAAAAGCTTCCGAGTTGCACTTTACGTCAATAACCTAGGACTCCACATGACGACTCAACCCGATTCCAAATCACTCAACGTCTGGGATTACAAACCCTGGTGGTGTCAGCCCTGGTCAATCGTTTTGACAGGCATCACCCTCATCAGCGGTAGCTGGCTGCTGCTGCGACTCTGGTGGCTGACTGCGCTGGTCGCTATTCCTGTATTAACTTGGATGGTGTTCTTTGTGCTGATCTACCCCAAGCTGGTTGCCCAAAGCGGTATCCTTTTGGATGAAAAAGCATCGGAGTAGTAGAGTGCGATCGCGATTGATAGGTAGAGGGGCAATCTTTTGTCCAAGATTTGTCCTATTAAAGTGCTTCTGAAAAGTCCGAAGCTGATACTTAACAGCACGCTTCACGCTAGAACTACTCAAATTGCTCAGCCTTAAAAAGAAGCTCAATATGGTAGCTGTTACTGCCTAAATATTTGAGTTTTTATAAGTTCATCCTTTAGGTAGTCCTGTTGTCTTTTAGATCTCTTTCAAAAGACATATCTTCCAACAGAAGTTCTATTAACTCAAAAGTTCACGAACCTTCTGTGTAGAAAAAATATTGTTGAGAAATTGATCGAAAGAATTTTGCCTCTACAGATTTTTATTTCTGTAGGATAAATCCTGCATTCATTCTAGATATTTTCCGACTTTTCGACTAATTGACAGTCGTTCACGTCACATTTACTACCATTTTTGTGTAGAGGTACTTAGATCAAGCAAACTAAATTCCTTCTTTCATCAAATCTAAGGTTCTGAATGTAAACGGATTTAACATAAGATTTTTTAGCGCAATACTTTGCTATGTACGATTAGGTACATTAAATCGAGCTTAAAGCTCTGCAACCCCCATTTGGTAAGGAATGTAGATCAGGTTGAGCATAGAAATAAATCAGCAATAGACTCAAATTCACTTAAACTATTCCCAACGAAATACCTATATACGCCTACAGCCTCCTTCTCTTGATAGACCGAAAAGATTAGGTAAATCGTCTAGTATTTCTGCAGGTGAAACTGTTGAAATATTATTATCCATTGCATATCCATCCCAAAGTGCTTGCTTAAAGTCCTCCTCGTTCTAGAAAGTCGAAAGGTTAGAGATGAACACGATCCGTGTAGCCCTAGTGGAAGACCATACTTTAACTCGCGTTGGTATTCGCACAGCACTACAGCAGCGAGACCAAATTGCGGTAGTTGGTGAAGCAAGTAATGCTTTATCTGCGCTTGAACTTCTTAAAATCACTCCTACCGACGTTGCTATTGTAGATGTTGGTTTACCCGGAATGGATGGGATCGAATTAACTCAGCGCCTCAAGAGCATTCCTCCCGCAGGCGATGTGCCTGAAACGAAAGTTTTAATTATGACAATGCAGGACGATGAAGAAGTCGTCATGTCTGCTTTCGCGGCTGGGGCAGACTCTTACTGCATGAAGGATATCAGCATCAATGATCTGGTAGAAGCTATTCGAGTAACCTCTCAGGGTGATTCCTGGATTGATCCATCTGTTGCTCGTGTTGTCCTGCGACAGACGCGTGAAGCGCAGGCTGAGGCTTTTTCTAAAGCTGAATCTGGCACGATCGCCATTAAAGCAATGGACAATGAGTATGATCAGGTTGTTCAGGCATACCCATTAACAGAGCGAGAATTGGAAGTTTTGGAGTTGATTGTAGACGGATGCAGCAATGCCAAAATTGCTGAACGGCTCTACATCACCGTTGGAACAGTTAAAACTCATGTACGGAATATTTTGAACAAGCTCTGTGCTGATGATCGCACTCAGTTAGCGGTTCGTGCGCTTCGCTCAGGACTTGTGAAATAACTCTACTCCTTTACTTAGCAAGGGACGCAGATCCCCGGCTTCGTAGAGAAGCTGGGGATTTTATTGCTACCTGACTAACGAGTCTGTTAATGAGATGTTTTTGAACGTAAAGGCTTTGTTTCAGTGCAGGGGCGATCGCCCAGATCATCACGTTTGATACCAGATTGACTCGATAGTTTGGGCAATTTCTGTGGCTTGCGATCGCTGCTTAGCTGCATCGCTAATATCCATCAACACAGTCACATGTCCCAACTTACGCCCCGGTCGAGATTCCGTTTTGCCATACCAATGCACCTGAGCCTGGGGAATTTGCGATAACTGCTGGCGTTTCTCTAAGTACTCACTTTGGGAATGCTCGTAACCCAACAAATTCACCATGACAGCCGCCTCAGTCCGCAGGGCCGGATTGCCCAATGGCAAACCACACACTGCACGAAGATGTTGCTCAAACTGAGACGTGACGCAGGCATCTAAAGTGTAATGTCCGGAGTTGTGAGTGCGAGGTGCAATCTCGTTGACCAGCACTTTGCCGTCACGAGTTAGAAACAGTTCAATGCCAAATATGCCGACAACATTGAGTTGAGTGAGTAAGGTGTGGGCGATCGCCTCCACTTCCTCCTCTACTGTCGCCAAATCAGAAGTCACAAATACTCGATGACAAACCTGTGCTTCCTGCTGAGTTTCCACAACTGGGTAGGTGACGATCTTACCTGTCGTGCTACGTGCCGCCATAATTGCCAGTTCACGCTCAAAGGGCACAAATTCTTCGACCAACCAGGCTTGCCTTGCCGAGTTCGCCAAAATTTTCTCTAAATCTGCCCGATCCTTGAGAACAAACGTTCCCTGTCCGTCATAGCCGTGGCGACGCGCCTTCAAAACAATGGGATAGCTGAGCCATCTGGCAGAAAGGGTATCTGCGGCTTCTAAAGTTGAGAATTCAGGAGTGGGTAGCCCAATGTCCCGCAAATAGCAGCGCTGATGATACTTATCCAGCAGCGGAGCCAGGGCTGTGAGTTGAGGATAAAAACGAACGCCCTGCTTTTCTAGTTGAGTCAGGGCTTCCAGGTCAATAAACTCATTCTCAAACGTGATCACGTCACACTGGGCAGCAAGCTGGGCTGTCGCAGCAGCGTCGTCAATCGGAGCAAGAATCGTCTCGGTGGCGATCGCCACTGCCGGATCACTCGCTTCAGGAGTTTGCACAATTAAATCGACTGCTAGCGATCGCGCCGCATCTGCCATCATCCAGGCGAGCTGACCGCCACCAATTACACCAACCCGCATAGTCAAGGGCAACCTAAAGATTCACGTGTATCGATACCTGTTTTGGGATTTGTGCCGCTAGCCCGTGCACATAACTCCTTCACCTGTGCCCCGTCCAAAATGGCATAGCTAAAATCGGCTCCGGCAATATCCACATCCTCGAACGTCGATCGCAGCAAAATGGCTTCGGTAAAAACCGCATCGCTCAAATCGGCTCCCGAAAAGTTTACCTGATCTGCCATTGCATTGGTCAAATCTGCGCCGTGCAGATTAGCTTTAGTCATGACCGACGCGCTAAACACGGCTCCTCGAATATCTGCATCGCTGAAGTTAGTGAACTCCAAATTTGCGTTAGAAAATTCCGATGCCTGTAGACTCTGCCCTGAAAAATCTCGCCCTTTTAGCTCTGCATTACTAAAGGACATCGGCATCGTCCAGTCTGCGTGAGCCGGAAGACTCCAACCCCAAAGCATCAGAGACAGCAAAAAAGCTGCCAGTTTTTGCCAAGTCATGCTCAACCCCAAATAGAGTCACTGACTCTATCTTGCCAGGATTCTGGTTGCGTTGAAGCTGGATTCATAAAAGGGAGACACCTGGGTTAGTAAAATTCGAGGTACCTGGAGGACCAAAGGAATCACAGGGGGAACTAACCAGTTGAGCAAAAGATTAAGAGCTTTGCACGTATCCACCCTGGAATGGGCATGATTCATTATGATGGAGTTAGAGAAATTCACTATTTGTAATAGGTTACGGTTTCATGACCTCTCAAATTCTGGTTGAAAAGAAAAAGCTAGCAAAGCCGCCCCTTCAGCTTCACTACTTGGGCGATCGCGTCTTGCGTCAACCCGCCAAGCGCATTAACAAGGTTGACGAGGAAGTGCGCCAGTTAGCCAAAGAGATGCTGCAAACCATGTACAGCGAAGATGGCATTGGTCTGGCAGCTCCCCAGGTTGGAGTTCATAAGCAACTGATCGTGATCGACTGCGAGTTAGACAACCCCACCACGCCGCCTTTGATCTTGATTAATCCAACTGTTAAGCAGCAAAGCCGAGACGTTTGTGTTGTTCAAGAAGGCTGCCTCAGCATTCCAGGTGTCTTTCTAGACGTGACTCGACCTGAAGTGATCGAGGTTTCCTACAAAGACGAGAATGGACGGCCCCAGAAACTAACCGCAAAGGGTCTGCTGTCGCGGGTAATTCAGCACGAGATGGATCACCTGAATGGGGTAATGTTTGTCGACCGCGTGGATAATGCCCTGTTGCTCAATCAAGAACTCGCCAAGCACGGATTTTCGACTCAGGCCGTTAAGTCTGTGAGCTAGTCCGTTTTCTGCTAAATTAACGAAGTTGGGTGAGCAGAAGCAACGGAGCAAAAATGACCCCAAAAAGTAGTGTGTTTCTGGGCGGTTCCTGTGTTGCAGCGATCGCTGCCGTCGGTTCAATTTTTGAACTTTCTTCTGGCACTCCTCAACTGGGTACGCTGTTGACGAGCATCATCCTGTCCTTGAGTACTCCCGCGGTAGGGCTGCTGTTTTATGCTGCAGTTCGGGATGCAAGAGCAAACCAGTAGCTACCCCGAAATGATCGGAAAATGCTGTCAAAATTCGCAGGGTGTTGAGCTTATAGTTAAGGCAGGATATTTGACTCCTACGTCCTCCCTAGCGCAACATCTTCACTGATGACGGGACAATCTTCTCGAAAGGCAGTTCTTCGACAGGTTTCCACCAGTCAACCCGAAGCCAATTCCCTTTTACATTTTCTCTCTCCTACTTCAGAAGTTCTAATTGGGCGCGATCCGCGTTGTCAGATTGTTCTGGACTCTTTGTCTTATGGCAGTGTTTCCCGTCAACATGCCAAGGTTCACATTGCTCCAAATCAGGTATCTGGGCAACCGCTAAGCTGGCAGCTTTGCGATCTGGGTAGCGCTAATGGCACTTACTTAAATGGGCAAAGATTACAGGGATGTCGTACCTTGCGAGAGGGCGATCGCATCGTGCTGGGTCAAAATGGGGCTCAGTTTATTTTCGAGTATCAGGTAATAGAAGGAAGCCCTACCGCAGACTTTCCCCCAATTCCTCAACCAGTTGTCTTTCCGGGAGCCTATTCAGCCACAGCTCGCCCTGATACACAGGCGGGTCTGAATGCGACCCCGGCGGCTGATGGCGTTACATTGAGTCAGCTTTTTCCGATTGTTTCAACGGGGCGAGATTTGACTCGCAAAGCATACCTGATACCGGGCAGCATTATCGTTTGCGCCGTGGTGTTGATGTTTGCCTCGATTGGCAACACGATTCTGTTTAATCTGCTGCTGGCGCTGCTGTTAGCAGGTGGTGCGTACTACTTTATCTACCAGCTTTGCGGCAAACACAAACCTTGGTGGCTGCTAGTAGGGTCGGCTATTCTGACGATGCTGCTGTTGCTTAGCCCGGTGTTGAATGTTTTTATTTTTGTGTTTCGCGGTGTGCTTCCAGGTAATGTGCCGGAGGACATTGAGTCAATTAGCTTTCCAGTCCTGCTAATCAGGATGTTCTTTGGAGCTGGCTTGATGGAGGAGTTGCTGAAGGCGATTCCAATATTCGTGGCCTATGCCTGGGGAAATCGACTGCGATCGCCCCAACGAGAACGCATTGGTGTTTGGGAGCCTCTGGACGGCATTCTGCTGGGAGCAGCCTCAGCAGCAGGTTTCACAATCTTGGAAACCTTAGGGCAATACGTTCCGGGAATTGTGAATCAGGTGTCAATTCAGTTTGGAGACGGTCTGGCTGAAGTGTACGCGATTCAGCTATTGATTCCTCGCATTCTTGGTTCTGTTGCAGGGCACATGGCTTACAGCGGCTACTTTGGCTATTTTATTGGGCTAAGTATTCTCAAGCCTTCAAAGCGCTGGCAAATTTTGGGTGTCGGCTATCTCACTGCCTCTGCCCTTCACGCATTGTGGAATGCAACAGGAGTGTTGAATTTGCTGATATTGACACTGGTAGGGGTAATGTCCTACGCGTTTTTGGCTGCGGCAATTTTGAAAGCTAGAACTTTGTCTCCGACGCGATCGCAAAACTTTGCGACTCGCTTCTCACGACTTCCTTAATTTGCAGCATACACACCAACTTCTATACCCCTCAAACGCCCTATTCTAGGGACTTGTCGTTACTGCTCAAAGTCCTCCAAAACGGGAGATTTGAGGGGCGAAATGCGGTGTTCTAAGAGCGATCAGAAAATCAGTGTACAAGGCAGATCCCGGAGTGGGAGATGGGGGATGAAGCAATCCTGTACAGGCTGATTCTTTCGTCTTGGCAAAGAATCATGAGTTTGAAACGGAGTTTTGATAATTTTTTGTGTAGCTACTCTTGTATAGAGGGGCTAGGAAGCTGGGCGATCGCATAGCGAGCAATGGCTAGACTTAGGCGGGCTTGCTCAATTCCTGATAGCTCTGTCCAGGCTGCACAACGAACTGAGCGTAGAGCAGCTTCTAACATTTCTGTTTCTGCACCTCGCATCGCATAAGCAAATGGGCGGGCAAGCACCTGGAGATCATCTTCATCCCAGTCGGGTAAAAGCTCTTGCACGCACTGCACCAGCTGATCAGCCAGGGAAAGATTGGTTGCAATAATCTGGTTCGCGCGACCAATAATTCTATCTAACAAAGCTTTAGGCACCTGAGCCGAAAACTGTCCAAATAGGTCTGTACTGAGTGACTCAGCAGCTGTTTCCTGAATTGTGGTCGGTAAAACAGTTTCCCAAAGCTGCTCTAGCTTGTTGGACAGTGCTTGCCCTTGAGCTGCCAGTTCGACAGCCGACCAACTTGCCTCCACTTCCTGCTCAAGCTCAGCAAAGTAAGCTTCTGCACTTGGTTCGGCTGGATTCCAGGGGTAGGAAGCTTCTGACTGCAAAATGAGCTGCAGTAGCTCTCGCTCTGCTTGGGCATGAAAAGATGAGGAGTGGGGACGAGCCTGATCGTTTGCCATGAGTTGCTCCTGAATGCAATAGCTAACCAGATCTGAACACCGATATCTACAAGGGGGAGTGGGACTGTTCCGTAATTGGCTAAAATCTCAGCCAATTGGCTGAGATTTATCGGGCGGCAAAAGGATCTTCGATCGAAAACTCTAAAGCTTGACTTTGAGAACTGCCAAACTTGAGCTGAGTCTTTGATTTCAAAGGAACTTCCTGATGGTGAATCTTGTGCCAGCCGTTGGCATCCAGCACCAGCGTGCCAAAGCGAGAAAAATCTCGGAGGAAGTAGGTTGGCTCTGCAGTGCCCTCCAGGAAAGCATCTCGGTAGAAAATCTCAGCATGCTTACGGGAAACTCCAGGTTCACCTCGCAGCACCAGATCGTTGCCATCCTGACTGCCAATTCGCATTCTGCCACCGTGAATGCGCCAAACTCGGCTGGGAGCTGCTAATGAGCGCAAAGATGCTTCGGGTGTCTGCCGTCCAATCCAACTAGGGGAATGGTCGGGGATTTCGGTGACGTTTTCGGCTAATGGCTTGATTAACTCGCCGTTAAACTCTGGATGCATGTAGAGGACGGGCAACGTCCAGGCGGGCTGGTTGAATTTGTAAAGGGTCAGCAGGTGCTGTCGAGCGATCGCCATAGCCTCGTCAATCGGTGCTCGTTCAGCTAGCGATCGGGCAAATGCCTGAATAAAGCTGAGTGCTTCCCGATCGGCGATCGAGTCACGCATGGCCAACACCGCCGGAACGCCATGATGAATCAGCACCTCCGCCAGGCTGCTGCGGGGAATCGCCTGCTGACTCTGCTGGTCGGGCTGTGCCCCCCAACAGGCATTGAACACCGCCAGCTTGACGTGGCAGCGAGTTAACACTTGAGCCAGTTCTGTTCCATTTAGGGTGGCATCAGAGCGCAAAAACAGTAAACCTCCATCTGGAGCGGGTATCCCGTGTCCAGAGTAAAACAAGACGTTGTAGGTTTCTGTTTCCAAATGATCAATCAGAGCCGCTGCGGTGGGCTGTAAGAGTGTAGTCACCTCGCAGGGCACAGGCATGGTAAACCCATCACTTGCGTCTACCTCTCCCGATGACTCCAGGATTTTTGACAGCGCCTCTGCCTCTTGCTGCAGTTTTAGGGCTGGCTGTCCCAGTGAGCCTGAACGGGCTGAGTTGCCTGAGGCAGATGGATCTGCATCCTGCCCTAAAACCAGCAAAATCTTGAGTGCTTGCTCCGGACGCAGGGAAGGAAGCGGGTCTACGTCGCTGGTGGTGCGGCTAAATAAGATCTGCTGGCTGAGGGAAATGGCCTGCTTTCCGGGCTGCGGCTGCATAATTTCCCAGGGAAGCTCGATCAGGTCGGGGTCACGAATCTCCAGTCGCAGTCGCAGAGGATTTCCCTGTCCGATGGCGATTCCTTGACTCTGGTCAAGGCTACTTTGAATCGGACCGTCAAACAGCCAGCGCCACAGGCTAATCCCTAAATGTTGCATTAAACGGCTGCTGTAGCTGGTTCCTTGTGTGGAGGAAGATGGCGTTGCCATCATGGGAGTCAATGACGGAGCAGACTGGGGCAGCTGAGCCGGAGAAATTCGAGGGACATCGGGTAGCCCACGTAGCGAAAACAATCCTTGCCAAGCCTGCCAGGTTTGGGTGAGTTCGCCAGACCACATGCAGTCGTGATGAACATACCCTCCTGGAAAAGGCGCTTGTAAAACCCAAATCGCATAATGCTCAGGCTCAGCAGCCTTTAGGCGGGCGATCGCCAAGCTCAAGCAAGGACTCTCAGACACAAACATGTAAAACTGCTGATTCTAGACCCGAACAGATTAATTTCCTACTAGTCTATATGGTTCTTTTAGAACAAACACACTTTCAAATTGGTTTGATTGTTCCTGAGCAGTAGGCGATCGCTTAAATTCTCTACTGCATTACTGTGCTAGTACGGTTTTGGGCGATCGCCCTACTTCAATCAATTTGGCAGACGCTCAGGCGATTAGCGATCGCTTCCATTGTAAAAATGCCAAACTTGTCTCCCAGGAACGGCAAATGTCCGACTGGGGCACTGAGCGAAAAAGTAATTTCGTCGTAGCGCTTCCATCGGCGGTCTATTAAAAAGCTGGTGGTACGCCAACCGACCCGACCCCCAAATCTATTCCAGACCTCAGTTTTGTCCCACAGCAGGTTTTGTAGCGGTTGCCAAATCGATGCCTGAACGCTGAAGCCAAAGCGATCGCCACTGTGTTTGCGCCAAAGCCGATCGATAATTTCTAAGTCTTCACAGGGAATGTCATCAATCCGGTAGCTGGGAAACTGCTTGGTTAGCGTCAGCCCACAGGCTTTGAATAAAGCAAGTTTCGTCTCCTGATCTGCCTCTTGCCATTGTCCTTGAGACAAGACGCTCTCTAGCCGAGTGTAGTGCGATCGCTGATAAAACTGCTGCACTGCCTGCTGCACTCGTGGCTCTGGTCTATCCTGCAACAGCTGATAGGCTTCCTGCTGAACCTCAATAGAAGGATCATTCAACGCTCGAACTACTAAAAACAGTCCCTTTTGTCCATACTTAAGGGATTCCGGGAGAGCTTCCAGGCGATGCTCGGACACTGGGCTAGCTAATCGTCGCTTCACTCCTTCAAATCCACCTAAAACAACACTGCTTGCTGGAATTGCACCCTGACCGCCCAGGACAGCATCATGGTTTTGAGGTTGATTGAAACTGCTGGTCATAGGGCGATCGCGTACCAAGTTTAGGGATCTAAGCGGAAGGAAACATCTTTTAGAAAAACTCTACCTGCTTCTTTCTTAGCTTATTCCCCAGACTCGCAGAGTTCTATCTTCGCTGCCGCTCAGGAGAATTTGCCGCTTGGGGGCGATCGCCACTGCTGTCACCAGGCTGGTGTGTCCTCTGAGGATGCAGACTTCTCGCCCCGTTTTAAGATTCCAGATCTTGATCGTGTTTTGGCTGCCGCTGATCAGGTGTTGGGTGGTGCGGTGGCGATTGGGGCTGACGGTGACGGATGAAATGCTGCGAGTGGGTAGGTCATCTGCATCGATTTGCTGTCCAGTTCGCATATCCCAAGCTTTGAAGACCCGTTCTCTAGTTTTGATCACGAACATGCGGCTGTCAGGAGTGATGGCGATCGCATACACAAAACTTGGTTCTATGACCTGCATCACTTCCTCCCTCGCCTGCAAATCCCAAACTCTTAGGGTTGCATCGCGACTGCCGCTAATAGCGATTTGCCCATCAGGGCTGAGGGCAACGGCAGTAATGCCACCTGCATGACCTGTGAGTGGATAAAGGCATTCAAATAATGGATAAGTATCGTAATGGCGTAAGGCGTTTTTTACGACTGGTTCTTGGTGTTGGCGCAGCAGTGCATAGGCTGCTCTTTGTACCTGAATGGACGGATCTTGAAGTGCCTGGATGAGCAGATTTAAGCCTGTCTGACCGTGTTGAGACAGTTGGGCGATCGCTCCTATCCGTTCCTCGGTCAAACTGCTGGACAGTCGCCGCTGGATTCCTACCAAGCCGCCTAAAACTGCACCGCTAACCGGAGGTGGATTTTGTCCGCCCAACACAACATCGTATTCTTTGGGTTGTTCAGGTTTGGAGTGTTCGGATTTGTATGGATTGGAGCTTTGCACCACAGCTAGACGAATGCATCTGTTCTAGTGTGACGGATTTTGCTGAATAGATAGGAGGCGCTATTCTGCAAAGTACCTGTTCACGATTTGGTTTTAGGACTGCTGTAGTTTGCCACTAGACGCGCCAACACATCCAACGCTACAGGTTTAGGTAAATATGCTGCGGCTCCGGCTTGCAGACAGGTCTCGCGATCGCCCGCCATCACCATTGCAGTCTGTACCACAACGGGAATCGACTTATACTTGGGGTTAGCCCGAAGCTGCTTGATGAGCGTAAGTCCGTCTACATCAGGCAATCCGACATCCATCAGGATCAGAGCAGGCAGCGTATTTTTCAAGCAAACCCAAAATTCTTCTGGATTTTTTGCCCAAAGCACCTGGTAGCCCAGCTTTGCTAGATAAGTCAGGATAAGTCTGGCACTCGACACATTGTCTTCCACGACTAAAATCGGCTTGCCCAAGGTTGGAGGAGGAGTTCTGCTGCTAGGGCTAATGGGTACAGTCGGGCGATGGGTTGCGTCACTGGGGTTTGAGGTTGGTCGAGGACTGGGAATAGAAGGCGGGGTCGGTCGGGAAATTTCCGGTGTTGGGGTTTCTGGAGGCGATTGGCGATCGCCCACCGCTGGGGTCAGCGGCAACACTAATGTAAATTGAGAACCGTGATTCAGTTCAGAGTGAACTTCGATCCGCCCACCATGAAGTTGTGCGAGCTTTTGGCTCACTGCTAACCCCAAACCCGTTCCTTCATGCGTTCCTACGACTTCATTGAGATGGGTATAGGGTCGAAACAGCTTTGCCTGCTGCTCTTTGCTTATGCCTGCACCCGTATCCCAAACGCTGAAATGTAGAAACACCCCAACCAGATTTACTCTTAAGCCGACGGTTCCAGATGGGGTAAATTTCACCGCGTTAGACAGCAGATTCAACAGCATTTGCTTCAGACGCAGTGGGTCTGCAACAAAAGTTGTAACGCTGGAATCAAGATCTATCCGAAGTTGTAGCCCTTTTGCATGGGCTTTCTCTGCAATCAAGGTCATCAGGTTATGGCACAGATCTGGAACGTGAACCGTTTCCCTTTGCAGATCAAGCCGATCTGCCTCGACTTTTGATAGGTCAAGGATGTCGTTGACTAGCGCCAAGAGATACTGACCGCTGCTGAGAATGGTATTTAAGTAGTCTTGATGGGCAGTCAGGTCAGAACTGTGGTTTTGGTGAAGCAACTGCACAAACCCCAACATGGAGTTGAGTGGTGTACGAATTTCATGGCTGGTGCTGGCTAAAAACTCGCTTTTAAGCTGATTGATCCTTTCTAGCTCTCGAATCCGGTTTTCTAGTTTGTGACACTGAGGGCAGTCCAGTTGCAGCAGTTGAATTTGGCTGATGGCGATCGCACATTGTTGGACGACTCGCTCGATTAAGTCCAACCAGGCTTGGTGCAGCAGAGGGGCGTCTGGCAGAGTGGCAGGGGAGACAATCAACCAACCCACTAAGCCGCGACTCGTTTGAATCTTCCAGGCAGTCTGCCAGTCAGATGACCCCTGCTGAAAATCTTGGAGAAACAACGTTTCTCCTGGACTGAGCCGTGCCTGTAGCCCTTGGAGCCAGGATGCATTTGCCGGTTGGCTATGACGACGAGACTCTAGCGGGGCAACATGACAAACCTGAAAAACGGTTGTTGAAGGGGAAGGAGTGGTGTCAAACCGCGAATCAGGATCATGCCAGGGCAGCGCGATCGCCACAACGCCATTTCCTAGAGCAGCTCTTAGCTCATTCACGACAATGTGAAAAAGCTCAGCCGCAATCATGTCCTTTTGCCCCGATTGAAGCGGGCGATCGCGAGACAACAAGCGTAAAAGCTGATTGTTAATCTGCTGAGTTAGCTGGTTGCTGTGACGCTCCAGCCACAGCTGTGTCTCAAGCTGGTCTTTAGGATTAGGTAGTTCTGTACTAGGAGCTTGCCCATGAGGTGCAGACGGCTCAGGGGTTGACAGGTTTGAATGCTGGTTCATAGTCTCAGGCTGGGATGTGCAACGTTGACATGGCACAATTCACCCTGCTGCGAGTCTAATCGATCACCATAGCCTCAGCCCGAACAGTGAAACTCGCTCATCAAAAGCTTACAGAAATTTGCCTCTGATTAAGCTGCTTACGGGCGAAATTAAAGCTTTCTAAAACTCTCGACGAGAAAATAAAAGACTGGCGATCGCCAAAAGCAGCACGGTATAAAGTAAACCGTAGGCGGCGTGGCCCAGCAAATCTAGGGGCACAGGTAAAGCTGCACTGCCGTAGACTGCCTGATTCTTCAAATCTAGTCGAGACAGGTCAGGTAAAATCAGGTAAAGCGCTTGCGTCACCCGTTGAATACTGGGATTTTCAGACAAATTTCCAAGTGCCACCAGATCTCGGCTAAAGTGACCCATCAAATACACGGCAAAGGTTAGCAGCGTTGCCAATAAAGAACTGGTAAACACACCAAACAAAATCGCTACTGCAATAATCAGAGACAGCTCCAGTAGCAGGTAAACCGCCGCCAAGAGCGTACTGCTAAGCGGATAAGGCACCTGATAAAAACCTAAAACTGCCAGGTAAATCAGCGTCATTGCGGACACTAACACTGCCAGCACCATCGTCAGTCCTAAATGCTTGCCGATGATAAATTCAACTCGGCTGATGGGTTTAGCAATTAAAACAAAGACAGTGCGCTTTTCAATCTCTTTGTTCACTAACCCGGTGCCGACAAATACAGCGATCACCAGACTGAGCAGGGCGATCGCCGCTAATCCCAAATCTTGCAAAATTTTGTCTTCCGTACCAGCCGCTATCTCTGGCAAAAGTGCTGCTGCCGCGACAAACAGCAACGCAAACACGCCGATTAAATAAAGGACGCGATCGCGAATCACTTCACGAAACACATTGATAGCGACGACCAGAATTCGACCCAGACTCACCAACTTTCTCCTTCTAACTCCCTTGAGACGACGCTGTAATAGGGTTAAGCGGAATCAAATCACTAATTGGATTACATTCAATCTGACTCACAGTAGGCGGAGAAGCTGCGGGTGGATTTCGCACAGGCTGCTGGGTAATTGAGCAAGGCTTCTGCAAAAAATAGCCTCCTGTTTGAGAACTTGGTCCTTGCCAAATTGCCTGCAAATTCAGCGTATAGCGTGGAGCATTTCCAGAAACTGAGCCTTCCAGGTTCCACAAAACATTTTCTTCTAGAAAAGAAATTCTGTCCAAAACTTGCTTTTCTATGTCAGCAACCCGCGATTGGACATTAAATAGCCAAAGTTCAGTTTCCGCTAGAGAGCGACCTTCTAACTCATCGATGACAATTGACTCTGCCAGATTCAAAATCAGAACGCCTCTAGAATCGCTGACTCTTGGGCTAGCAGTGTTGATCACAAAAGCACTTCTGTCAAAGCGATCTGCCAGAATGCTGGGATAGTCACCTAGCCAGTCTTGCAACAGAAAATGAAAGCTAAACCAGCAGCTCAAGATAATGCTGACTAGAAACAAAATGACTAGCTCTTGTCGCCCCTTTGCATCAGGCACTTTAAATTCGGGACCGCGCTTTAGAAACTTGGGCACAGCAGCGATCGCCGCCGAGATCAGTGGCCAGCTAACAAACGGCAATGCCGGAAACTCTTCACGCAAGCCTTCAAATAAAAACGTGCAGGTCAATGCCCCTGTAATCCACGGCCCGGGATAAATTTTGAGTCCCAAAAACTCAATCTTGAAGTCTGCTAACGCCCAGCCCACCCCCAGCGTCAGAAAAAACCAGCCCATCGTTGCCAGAAAATCTTGCACAAACTCGGTGTCGGTCAAAACCGAGTTCAACAACGACATGCCCCAGGAAAACAAACTCAGAAAAATCAGAGTTTGCCAGGAGAATGAGCGAGGCGGCTTGAACTGCGTCCAGAATTGCTCAAAAAAGCGTTTGATTGCTTCCAGCACAGGGGAGGCTCCAGAGGGGTGACGTTAAAGGCGAATGTCAGCAGGTACGATAATCCGAATGAAGAGGACAAGCAGGATAGCCGTATAGCTTAAGGCATTGGCAATGAGAACGGCGTTGGCCCGACTTGGACCTTCACGAGCATTTTTTCTGGCACGGATTGTATTCTGATAGCGCTTGGACTTGTCAGCTTGAATTTCTTGCTCTGACCGTTTTTCCTCCTTGTCTTGCAGCAAGAGCTTGAGCAAATCTAACCCCGAAAGTTTGACTAAAAAGCTGATAAAAAAGGTCACAAACCCCGCAAAAATGATCCAGGCTGCAATACCGCTTGACCACTGATCAAAAAAAATGCAGTTAATCAGTTGAAACTTCAGATTCGTTGGAACCAATGGCTCGATGCTAAAGAAGATCAGCCAGCCAATTGCAGTCGAGAGTAAATTGATCGAGGCTGCATACTCCACGCTTTTGCGGTATGGCAGCTTTAGTCCTTCATGTAGAACTGCTGCTTCAATGGCGATCGCCAGCAGCAGAAACAAACATTGAAATGCGATCGCTCTTAACGGCAGCACAGAAAACATCTAAGCCCTCACCCCGCCCCAGATACGGCACGTTCTATCTAGATTGATATCAGTAAAATCGAGAAATTGAAGCCCCACTCGACCAAGTCTTTAAAATCCTATAGCAAACCTCAACAAGTTGTAAGAATCGCGCTTCAGATAAGGGGTTAAGTCTCTTACAACCTTTGTAGAGAATTTCTGACGCTAGAATCTGGTCAAACTCTCCAGTACGGAGTGATCCATGTCAGCCTCCGATCTTCAAGCTTTGCCCCTAGTCCAGACGTTGGAGCGAATTCTTTACTGTTGGCAAGTCAAAGCACCGACAGTTGCCCAATCCCTCCAACCCGGACTCACCCGCGAGCAGATCGAAACACAGCTTCAAACCCTGTCGTTTCATTTGCCAGAGGAGGTGTATCAGCTTTATCAGTGGCGCAATGGCAGAGAGGATAGGTACAACCCAACGCCCCAAGTTGAATTCATGCCAGGGTACCAAATGCTGTCCTTGGAGGAGGCGATCGTTGAATACGAAATAATTCGACAACTGCTTCTCGAAGACGAAGAAGTGAAAGAGAATGAAACCTATTGGTTCCCTCTATTCGCTGAAGGTGGTAATTATTACGTTATTCAAGGCGATATTGCATCTAAAGCAACTGCACCTATTTTCGTTTTTTTTGTACAGGTTGGCTTAGAGCTAAGGTTCAATAGCTTGACCGATATGATGCTGGCGATCGCCGAATGCTTCGAGGCAGGCGCTTACTCTATAGATGACTACTCTTACCTAGATTGGGATGACCTTAGAGCAGATCGAATTTGGTTTAAGCATCAGCCTCACCGTGTTGCTAAAGCTGAGGCAACCCTAAATAGTGCTGCCGCAATTCTCAGTAATCAAGCGCAGCATTTATCTTACAAGGAGCAGGGGGAAGGCTATTCTGCTTTAGCTAAAATGCGCATTCAGAGGCGTTGTCTCTGCTAATTCAAGCAGTTGAAGAGCTTGAGCCTGAAGTTAAACGATTTTTATTGCAACTTCGCAGTGCCTCAACTCCATCCGAGAAAGCTGACGCACTCGAAGCGCCACCTTCAGAGCAAGGTATGCTTTACTACTCGCTAATCGCAAATATTCGCAGAATCGACACCATCGAGGCAGTTCAATATTTGTGGGATTTAATGAAAAGGAATGATTCTGAGATCCGAGATAATGTGGCTTTAATGCTAGCTAGTTATGGAATTAGTGACAGCGTTAGATCTGTACAGGACACAGAGGATATAAAAGTAACTGATCTCCTATTCCAAGTTATACAGCAATCCTCATATTGGGATTTCGACAAGATCAAGCTGTTAGGAAGTTTAGGAGATTCTAGAGCTGTAGAGATATTGCTTAATTTTCTACGACAAATTCCTTTAGGCTCTTTCAATATGAGTAAGCAGATTCTCACTGAGCTAGAGACTCCTCTGCAAATAAATTGTCAATCCTATGAATGGAGAACACTACTGACAGTCATTGAAATGCTAGGGACTTTAGGAGCCTCTCGCGCTGTAGAGCCTCTGTTTCAACTTGCTCAGCAACAGCAAGACCCAACCATACGCTTAGCTGCTGGTCGAGCCTTAAAAACGCTGGGAGATTCTAGATCAAGAGAAATCTTTACTCAACTTTTGGAAGAAGGAAGCTATACCCCACTCCACTTTGAGCAAATGGGATTGGATGTTTGAGTATGAAGCAGTATGGAATTGCTCATTAGCAGGTTAACCGTCATAATGAGGCAATCATGAGACACTATAGGTGGGTTTTAGAATTTGAGCGATCGCCTCTAAAACGCTATCAGTAGCGCAGACAACAGTAGACAGGTGAAACTTGTTCACTGTCTACACCTTCTTTCCATTCACTTTCCCGGAGCCACATCACCAGAGCTATGACGAGGACAGGCATCGGTATTCGTACCGCTCAAACCCGCTCTGAGCGCATGACGGGTCAAATTCACGTTTACGACGGCGCAGGCAAGGGCAAATCTCAAGCAGCGCTAGGCGTAGTGTTGCGCTCGATTGGCTTAGGCATCCGGACATCCTGGCAAACTCGCGTACTGCTGCTGCGATTTCTCAAAGGCCCAGGCTGTACCTATGACGAAGATGCGGCGATCGAGGCGCTTCAGCGTGGCTTTCCGCACCTGATTGATCAGGTACGGACGGGCAGAGCAGAATTTTTTGGTGCAGACGATATCACCCGATTCGACCGCATGGAAGCGCAGCGAGGTTGGGATGTAGCCAAAGGGGCGATCGCCTCGGGTCTCTATTCGGTTGTTGTACTAGACGAACTCAATCCGGTGCTAGACCTGGGGTTGCTACCAATTGATGAAGTCGTGCAAACCCTCAAGCGCAAACCAGAAGACCTGGAAATCATTGCCACTGGGCGGGGTGCGCCTCAGCCTTTGCTTGATGTCGCCGACCTGCACTCTGAGATGAAGCCTCATCACCACCCGTCTGCCCTAGAGCATGGGATTGAAGGGGTCGAGATTTATACGGGGGCAGGCAAAGGCAAGTCTACCAGCGCTTTGGGCAAAGCACTTCAGGCGATCGGACGGGGCATCAGCCAGGATAAATCCCATCGGGTGCTGATTATGCAGTGGCTTAAAGGCGGCACGGGCTACACCGAAGACGCAGCGATCGCTGCTCTCCAACAAAGTTATCCCAGCCTGGTTGATCACCAACGCTGTGGTCGAGATGCGATCGTCTGGCGCGGACAGCAACAAGAACTTGACTATGTAGAAGCAGAGCGGGGTTGGGAAATTGCGCGAGCGGCGATCGCCTCTGGACTTTACAAAACTATTATTCTGGATGAGCTAAACCCAACTGTCGATTTAGAACTACTGCCCCAACAGCCAATTATTCAGGCACTGCTACGCAAACCTCGTGACACAGAAGTGATCATCACAGGTCGCTGCAAGAACCCGCCCGCTTACTTTGACCTCGCCAGTATTCACTCGGAAGTCTACTGTCACAAACACTACGCCGAGAAGGGAATTGACTTAAAGCGGGGCGTGGATTTTTAAGTTACTCCTACCCGTCGTGCTGATTCCCTGAGTTATTCCAAAAAGGGAGGAAGGGCTCAACCCCTCCTCCCTTTTTTGTCCTACCCAATGCAGCTGTAGAAAAAGACTTCTAGAGAAAAAGACTTCTAAAAGATTTGCTGCATTTCGCGCTCAAGCACGTTGACTAAGTTTTGGTCGCCTCTTTCCCTTGCAACTTCAATTCTGTGCTGCAAACTGCGCTCAATGTTTTGGCGATGAACCTTTGCAACTTCGCTCAAAATTTCCTGCCTTGCCCGAATTGCAGAACGAGCTTGATCCATCCCACTGGGACGAAAGACATCGCGAACTGCTGCCTTTGCTGCACGAATCGCTGGCGAAATGGATTCAACTCCACCAGTCGCATTCGTCTGGTAGGCAACACCCCGATACTTTAGCTCCAATACAGGCTGTCGAACGGGAATGTGTCTGGGATAGGTAAAGTGAAAGTTGCTTCCACGGTAGTTCCCAGTACCTTCACTTTCAACCATGTTTATAGGGGTAGAAACACTGTCATAACGGACACCGCGATAAGAAAGTTTCATAATGACGATCGCCTCCTGCAAAGGATAATCCTGTAATCTCGGAATGAGGCGCGTTCCTTCGGGACAAAACTCCCTACTTCCGTCTCTACTAGAACCCTACCTGAAGGCGGGGAACTTGGGAGATGAACGAAATTTGTTTTCTGTCTGTATCTTATTTTACGGTTTTGCCTTTTGTCTTGCCAATTAAGTAAGATTTAAGATCCTGTGAAGATACTTCAAAGTTATGCCGTAGGACTGTTGCAATAAGTTGAAGTTAAACTTCTGTAACGGACGAGAAGTGGACTTGAGGTAAGGAATCTGCCCCTGCCCCTACACCCTGCAATAGCACTTATTAAGATTTGCAATGAAAACTTTACGTAATGCAATCAACATTTTTATCAGCGTGGCGCTGATTGCCTTTATTGGCTTGAATCTGTTTCGACTGGCAGTTTTCTTTTTACATCCCAATCTGCCTCTTTAGGTCAGCAATCCTTTTGAGATTCAATTTGGAGACTATCAAAATTTGAAGTTTCCCAAGAGGAAAGCGTCAGTTCCTAAAACTGGCTTAGATTGAAGTAACTTTAAAGTAAGCACTGTACAGCTTGAAATTTGGTAGGAAGCTTAAGTATGGCTGATGCCCTTTCTCCTGAAATTAGCGATCGCATTTGCAAGCACATGAATGATGACCATGCAGATGCAGTGGCACTTTATGCCAGAGTTTTTGGCGATGTTCCTCAAGCAACAGCCGCACAAATGCTCAAAATCGATGCTCAAGGCATGGATTTGTCTGCCCAAGTAAATGGCACTACTCTTCCAGTCAGAGTTGTGTTTGACCATGAACTTGTAGATTCAGAAGATGCTCACCACACTCTAATTGCAATGGTTAAGCAAGCTAGATCTTAGGAGATTTCTGAGAAAAAATTTACCCCTGGGTAGGGGCAGGTTTTGACAAAATCTTTGCAATTGACCGACAGCTTTAATGCTAAACCTGCCCCTACAGGTATCTTGTTTGCTAGAAATCTCCTTAGTCTTAGAAATGCAGGGAGTCTAATCTAAGGATTGTTGGAATGGGCGATCGCTCCAATTTTGTTTGATTTCTTTCCTAGAGAAGCGATCCAACGAAAGGAGGATTCAATCTACCACTTCAATAAGTATCTTTTATAGAGTGGTACGCATAGGACGAAGATGCAGTGATTAAAAAACTACTGCAAGCTGCCTTGATTACTTTTTTGCTTTATCTAACCGCAGGTGCTGGTTGGCAACCTGCTAGTTTGGATTCTATCAACTCGGACTTGAGACGAATTTCAGACCCGATGAGCTTTCCTGTGAACTGATCTTTTCAGATGCTTGTCTCTCCAAGAAGTCAGTTCAGAAAGCTAATTCAGGAGCATAAACTGCGTCAGTCTGAAATAAAGGATTACATCCTTTTGCTAATAGCTTCAGTCAGTCCAGTCCTAACGTAATAGACTTCCTACATGAATACTGTTTTGGAAGCGTGAATCGTTGTGCGGCTCCGCCGCGCAACGATTCACGCAGGAAGTTAAATATGATGCTACTGCGGCAATGGGCAAATCGCATCCTTTTAATTGCAGTTTCTAGCCTGCTGCTGCTGGTTAGCTCAGCGTACGCTGAAAACTTGAATCCTTTAGTACGTTTGAGCGAGACAGAAGTTTCTGATCGTCTACAGCAGCTACCAGGTTGGACAATTCGTGATCAACAGCTTGTTTGCACCTACCAACTTGGTAGCTTTGTGGAGGCGATCGCATTTGTCAATCGTTTGGTAGACCCTGCGGAAGCGGCAGAACACCATCCTGACTTACTAATTTCCTACAACCGAGTTACGGTCACTCTAACAACTCATGATGCGGGTGGACTAACAGCGTTAGATTTTGCTTTAGCAGAGGCGATCGCTCAACTTCATAACGAAATTCCTTCCTCTACTCCAGGCTGTCAGCCCAACTAAAATTTAGCAAACAGTCGCAACACTTTCATCCCAACTGAGAGAAATGAGTGCATTTCTTCGAGTGGAACTTTAGCACTAGCGCGGTAAAAGATTAACCGTGAGTCACTCGCCTCAGTACAAAGCCCTCTGCTATCTTCATAGAAAGCAATTGCTTCAGAATGAAAGGCTTTGCGAATCGATGCCTCGTCCTCGCCGCGCAGTAGATAACGGCTGGAAAATTCCGGGTAGCTCGTAAAATCGATGTCGTGATAGCCCAAGAAATCGCCCATCTTGTGAAACAGATTTTCAGGGTACAGCGAGAATTTGGGCATCTGCAAGCGATCAGAACGTAGCAAAATAACCGTCTGGGAATGAGTGTGCGAGTTTTTTCCGCTCCCGGTTGTGTAAAGGTAGTCAAAAATAGCAACGAATGCTTCTTCAACTTGTCCCTGAATTAAATTCCTAACTCGTCGGTTGCGGCCTCTAGAGAAGAGTTGAAAGTCATGAACGAGCCCCATAACTTGTCCATTGCCGTTCTTGTAAAACTCCAGGTTTAGGTCTGCGGCGATCGCTTCTAGTTTTTTAGTTCTCTGCCGCTCAAAATAAATAGAAAGTGCGACGCCAACAATCGCCAGCACAATGAAAAACAGAATAAAGGGAAAATCCATAAGGTTTTACTGACCTTTCTTAGCTTGGTAACAGAACAATAATTTGCCCTGTTTAGTATGCACAGAGAGGGAATTATACCTTTTCGGCAAAAACGAACTAGAGGCGGGAAGGTACCTTCCCGCCTCTAGTTCGTTTTTTTGGAATTGGAATTAACTAGCTTTTAGGCAAGTTTAGCCGAGGTTCATGGATGCCATGATGGATCGTTTTTACCCACTTCAGACGTTTTCGTCGCAGCGAAACACGGAAGGTCATGCTAGCAACGATGGGTAGCCAGTGGAACATGTAGACTGTGCCCTGCAATGTCTGGAAAAACAGCAGAAAGAGCGATTGAACTGTCACCTTGCTGGCGTTTCCATCAGGTTCTGTTCGTCGTAGTCCTATGACCATGCCGATAATAAACAGCACGATGGTTAGGCTGGCGATAGGGCTAAAAATCGGCACCCGATTGCGGGCGATCGCCATCAAAAAGTCAGGCACTGCGGCAGTTGGCATGACATATTGAGTTACCCAAAACATGAATAAATCAACGGTCTTGCGAGTTCCCATCCGGTTCGATAAAATCAGCCGCCAATAGTCCAAATAGCGCTGATAGCCACCCTCTGCCCATCGGTTTCGCTGGTGCCACAGCCCCAGTGGACGGGTTACCCCTTCCTCTCCAACGGGTGGAAATGACAGAAAATCAATATCCCACTGGTCCAGGTGCAGTTTGAAGGTTAAATCCAGGTCGTCTGTAATCGTTTCTTCGTTCCAGCCGCCGCAGCAATCAAGTGCCTCTCGTCGCACAAACTGGCCATTGCCGCGCAGTTCTCCAATGCCGCCGATCGCTAATCGCTGCTGCTGAAGGTAGGAATCCAGCGCCATTTCTGCAACCTGATTACGGGTCCAAAAATTAGCCGAAGCATTGGCGATCGCCTTCCTGACCTGCACTGCTCCAACCTTCTTGCGCTCAAACATGGGTAGAACGCGCCGCAGCAAATCCCCCGGTACCTGAGCATCGGCATCAAATACTGCGATGATCTCCCCTTTCGTAATGGGATAAACCTCGTTTAGTGCGCCAGACTTACCGCCCCCAGCGCTCGCAGAACGATGAATCACCCGAAGCTGGGGATACTCCTCCGCCAAGTGGTCTAACAAAATGGGAGTGCGATCGCTGCTATTGTCATCAATTACCCAGAGGTCATAGCGACAGTCCGGATAATCAAGATTGCACAGCGTTTTAACCAACGGCACCACGACCGCTTCCTCATTTTTCGCCGCGACCAACAGCGAAACATAAGGACAAGCTTCAGGGTCAGTTTCTGCAAGCGGCTCAGGCATAGCGATTGGCCGGGCAAACAAAATCCGTAGAGCATGAATGCCCATTAGAGTCGTTAAGCCCAAGACAAACCAATAGCCCCAGGAAACCAGGTGAAGTGCAACAGTACCACTCCAGACGAGCGTTAAGACTACAACTGCCTTACGCCTGCGACCTTTCAACCCTCGATGTAAAGAATTGCTTGTAGCAGAAGCCTCATGCTTTGAGTCCGTCAGGTCAGTTAAAAGTGAGCTGATAGGCTCTAGTTCGCTATAGGAGTCGTTTTCGAGCCAGGAATTCTCCGGCATAGATTGCTTAATTTAACCACCAAAATTAACCACTACTCACAGGGGAGCAAAATAAAGCCGTACCAAACAGCACAACTTAATCCCCAATAGCTTTCCCTACGACAACCAAAATCACCTATTCCACCTTAGACGGTTTGCAAATCAAATTCCTAAATTGCTAGAGCGACAAAGCCGCCATTCACATCGGTCTAATAGGGGTTCTTGGGCTATCTTTAGTTGCAGTAGAAAAATCGTACAGCCGCTCCTGGCCGAGTACACCGATAAGTACACCTACCTGGAAAAGTAGCTGAGCAGTAGCAGTTTATCATCTTCTTCACGGTCAGCTAGTCAACTGTGCCTGGACATGCACTAGAAAATGTAGTGCGTAAAGATTCATTTGGGATAGATAGGAATGCGGCAGAACTGACTGCCCAACGCCAATGCAAGCGTTGTACTAGCCTTTTTATCATCATTCTAAGCGCATCTATGACCTACAGTCTTAGAGTGGCAGACCTGCCCGCCACCGAGCGACCTCGCGAACGACTGCTCACGCAAGGAGCTAAAATTCTCTCTACAGCCGAGTTAATTGCCATTTTGCTAGGCACGGGGCAAGGTCCTGGCCGCCTCTCAGCCGTAGGTTTAGGGCAGTACATTTTGCAAAAGTTGGGGGAAGATCAGCGAGATTCTCTTGCGGTCTTAAGAGACGTAAATGCCCAAGAATTGATGCAAATTCCGGGTGTAGGTCCAGCCAAAGCAACCACCATTTTGGCGGCGATCGAGCTTGGTAAACGAGTCTTACAGGTGCGCCCGTCAGAACGCACCGTGATTGATGATCCGGCTGTGGCAGCAGCAACCCTCAGCCACGACCTGATGTGGCAATCTCAGGAGCGGTTTGCAGTACTGCTACTAGACATCAAACATCGGCTACTGGGAACTCGCGTCATCACAATCGGGACAGCGACAGAAACTCTCGCTCACCCTCGCGACATTTTTCGGGAAGCGATTCGTCAGGGTGCGGTGAGGGTGATTGTGGCTCACAATCATCCCTCTGGGAACGTTGAACCCAGTCCAGAAGATATTTCTCTAACTCGTCAACTTCTTGCAGGAGCGCAGCTTCTAGGAATTCCGGTACTCGATCACTTGATTTTGGGTGATGGAAATCACTTGAGTCTCCGGCAGACGACCAGCCTTTGGAATGAATTAGCTCAAGGGGATTAATTTTTGGGTTGCAGACGGACTCATCCTGACTTATACTGAAGCCTCGAATTAAGCAATATTATTGTTAGACAGTATCTGGTATAGGAGGTTTTTATTCCTGAATCACTAACCCTGACCGTAAGTTTAAGAGGCACCCGCGAAGTCAGGGAAAATTGCCAGCTTTTTCGCCTTGCCGGCCTTTTAGATGCCTTCTCAGAGCCAACGTTTCGCAAGGTGTTCGACAAGTTTGTAGAGGAAGGTCCAAAGAATTTTATTCTGGATCTATCTCAAATAGACTTTGTCGATAGCTCTGGGCTGGGTGCTCTCGTGCAGCTTGTCAAGAAAACGCAAACTGCTGGAGGAACTTTGCAAGTCGTAACTAACCCTCGCGTTACGCAGACGGTCAAGCTCGTTCGGCTTGAGCAGTTCCTGTCTCTCCAGCCATCGGTTGAGGCCGCTCTAGAAAACGTCAAGTCGGCTTGATTTAGATTCAACAGAACGGTTGAATTATGTGACCAGATTGGCTTCTGGCACTCTAAGCTGTCTATGCGATCGCAGAAAGTAGATGCGATCGCATTTTGCTATGGCATACGTCCTTAATCGCATTTGGGGCTACTATGCAAGTGAAGGAAGGTAAAGAAAAACAAAGGTTTATAACAGTGAGGGAGCCCTTGCGTGGCACCGAAGGATGAAACAGGTTTAGACTACTTCGCTACTCGGCTGCTGGAGCAGACTCATTTGTCTAGCCCAACGTCTTTGCCTGTCTTGACCCCTGACCAGGTTAAGCAGCTTTCACCTGCTGCCCTAGCTTATATTGGAGATGCGGTTTACGAACTTCATGTCCGGTTGTCCTACCTGATGCCGCCCAAGCGCTTGCAGACTTATCATAGTCAAGTGGTGGCTCAAGTTAGGGCGGAAAGTCAAGCTAACCATCTGCGATCGCTTGAACCTTACCTGACGACGGCTGAATTAGAAATCTCAAAGCGGGGCCGTAATGCTGCCTCCAACCGTCCCCGAAGAGTTGCTTTAGAGGTTTATCAGTCTGCTACCAGTCTGGAGACTTTAATGGGTTATCTATATCTCACTGATCCCCAGCGGCTTGCCCAACTATTCGCAAAATTAGATCTAGAAAAGCTATCAGAGTAACGATCTAAATTCTTGTAAGGACTTTCGGTCAGACCATCCAAGTAGATAGGTGGATGGTCCTTTATAGGTCCCCTAAATCAGCATTTTTACGGCAAGGTCGAATACCTTGCACAATTTTGAGCAATTCAGAGGAATTTGTACCATGGCTCCTAAACATCGCAACGCATCCCAGGATCGCTCTCCTCGAAAAGGTGCAGCTAAGTCAAAAGACAAACGTGTTCATTTAAAACCCAGTCGTTCTCAACCAGATACAGAGCGTCGGGGTGAACGCAGAGTTGCTAAGCCCGATGCAGAAGGTCGGGGTGAGCGCAAAGTTGCCAAGTCAGATACAGAAGGTCGGCGTGAGCGCAGAGTTATCAAGTCAGATACAGAGCGCCGGGGTGAGCGCAGAGTTATCGGTGGCAGAAAAATTAAACAGCGCTCTGTGATTCAGATCCAACCTATGAAGCGATCGCCCATTGCTGAAAAGCCAGGACGGGAGCAACAGGAGCAACAGGCAAATATTGCCGATCCCCAGTTTGAAACGGCTAATTCGGTTGGTGTGACGGATGTGCCTGATACAGATAACGATCTGATTTATGGTCGTCATCCAGTTTTGGCTGCACTGGAGAGCCAACGACAGCTCAATCGCCTCTGGATTACTCCAAGGTTGCGCTATGACTCTCGCTTTCATTCTCTTTTGCTTCAGGCTAAAGCCAACGGAACGGTCATTGATGAAGTTGATCACCGACGGCTAGATCAGCTCACTCAAGCGGCAAACCATCAGGGGATCGCGGCTCAGGTTACCTCCTACGTCTATGCTGATCTGCAAGAAATGATCGAGCGGGCTAAGGCAACATCTGAGCAACCTGTCATTGTGGTTGCCGATAGTATTACAGATCCTCACAATTTGGGAGCAATTATCCGCACCGCAGAAGCGCTGGGATCGCAAGGGATGGTGATCCCGCAGCGGCGGGCCGTGGGGATCACATCATCTGTGGTTAAAGTTGCGGCAGGAGCTTTAGAAACTTTTCCAGTTGCAAGGGTTGTCAATTTAAGCCGGGCATTGGAAGAATTAAAGAAAGCTGGCTTTTGGGTTTACGGTACAGCGGTAACGGCCAGTGAAGATTTGGACACTGTTAAATTCACGGGGCCGATCGCTCTGGTGATTGGCTCAGAAGGTGAAGGGTTAAGTCTTCTCACGCAGCGCTGTTGCGATACCTTAGTCTCGATTCCGCTGAGAGGCAATACACCTAGCCTGAATGCCTCTGTAGCAGCCGGAATGGCACTTTACGAAATTTACCGACAGCGACGAGCTAGCACTGTACACCTTGGTGGATGTTTTGCAAAAAAAAGTGCGACAGAGTATAACAAAACTTGAAACTTCTTAAGGGCAGTTGACAATTCGCTTAGCGTTTACCCAGCACACCCTGTTATTCAGCAGAGACAATTCGGTAAAACTATGAAAGAACTTTGGACAAATCTACTTCAAACCGTTGGTCTGGCTTGGTGGGTTGAGATCCTTACTGACAATCCGCGTTGCACCTACTATTTTGGACCTTTTGCTAGCGCTAGTGAGGCTGAGGCTGAGAAAGCTGGCTACATTGAGGATCTGGAGCAAGAAGGCGCTCAGGGCATCAAGGTTGCTGTGAAGCGATGCAAGCCAGACAATCTGACGATTTATGAAGAGATTGCAGATCGTCCTAGCCGTGGCGGCCCAGCTCCCGTTTTTAGCGGTCAGGTTTAATTAGCAGGTTTGTTGTCCTTCTGCATCTAGCTTAGAGCGTTTGACCTTTTGTCTACAACGTCAGGGTTGCTCTCAATCCAATTGTCAATGTCCCGGAGTACCTGATTGGGGATCTCCCAGGGGAAGAGGTGTGCGACATCAGGGTAGCTGAGCCAATGGCATTTTGGCAGATGTTGAGCAGTTTCCAGACTAGATTCAAGCGTAATGTGTCGATCTGCCGTTCCAGCCATAACCAAGCTGGAGCACTTAACCTGATTGAGGTCTGCGAGTCGATTGTAGTCTTGCCTAAGAGCATCGTTTAGAGCTTGACGAGCACTAAGTGATGTCTGAAAGTAGGCTGGCATTCCTTCAATGGCAAGGTGCTGGTAGGCGATCGCTGTGTGTTGCTGAATCAGGTAACGATAGAGCGATCGCTTGCCAAAGGTGTCAATGTTCCACCGCCAGCCTGGTTGCAGCCAGTTGATTACCGATGCCAGCCCCGTGTAGAGGTTATCTTCCCAGCTAATGGGTGGGTGACTGCTGCGAGGACGCATTGCTGAAGCAATCAGGATCAGTCCGCTGATTCGCTCTGGTTGTCTTAGTGCTAGCTCCGTCGCCAAAATTCCTCCCAGTGACCAGCCCAAGACTAAGCATCGCTCAATTTGATAGCGATCGAGTAACGCATCTAGATCGACCAGGTGATCCTGCATGGCAAACGCTGTCTTAGCCTGGCTCTTGCCATAGCCCCGCAGATCAGGCGCAAAGGTTTTGAAACGCCGAGAAAAATGCTGAGTAAAGACCGACATACTGGCCCCAGTGCCAGGGTGCCCATGCAAACAGAGCATCGGGAAACCGCTTCCCTGCACCTGAACTGAGAGTGAAATGGCTGGAGGATCAGACTGCTGCATAGGTCGAAACTGCGCTTAACTAAAGGGCTTTATGGCTGAGCCGATGAGCTAGACCAAACTTTGATGTTGCCTTCCGTCACAGCAACAAAGAGTCGTCCGTTGGGACTAAACGCACCATTAGTTGCATTCTCCTCAAAAGTTTGAAGCGTTTGCCCGGTAACCATATCTAGCAGGTTGATGTCTTCCTCATAATTAATAACAGCCAGGATTTTGCCATCTGCACTTGGGATTAACCAGTCCTGCTCGACGAACTCCGTTGCTGTATTTACAAGCTCTCCTGTGTTGATATTCCAGGTTGCGACCTGACGGGGCACAACTGCGCCATTGCGACTTACTGTAAAAGTACCCGTGACAGTCTCACTGTCTGGACTGAAGGCTATCTTAAAGGCATCTATGCCACCCTCAAAGGTGCGTTTGATCTGCCCAGAAGCAAGGTCAATCAAAGTTAATTCGCCATCCACATGGGTACTAGCGAGCATTTGCCCATCTGAACTGACTTTCAGAGTTCGAATGGTTTCCCGATGCCCGACTAAGCTGCGCTGAAGTGTTCCTTGGTTGACATCCCAAACCTGAATCAGAGGACTAGTAGCACTGCTGTAGAGCGTTTGGCTGTCAGGGCTAAAGGCCAAAACACTGCTGAAGTAATAACCTCCCCCCGCTTCCATAAACTTAGGGGTGATAGCTCGTCTAAGCGTGCGGAGCGTTTGACCACTACTCACATTTCGCAGGCGGATGGTCAGCATTCGGTTGTCAAAGTCATAATCGGCAGTAGCAAGGAGTTGACCATCAGGGCTAAAGGCGATCGCCGAAACCATTGCAGCATGATCACTCAATGTGTAGAGCGCTTCGCCTGTTGTCAGATCCCACACTCTAACGGAGTCTGCGTACTCGTTGGGATCAGTCGTAACGGCACCGGCAACCACCCTCCCATCTGGGCTAATAGCAATAGTGTCAGTCCCCCCAAGACTCACCTGATCATCCGAAATAGTCAGAACAGGTTCGGTAGTCCAGTTAACCTGAGCAGATGAAGACTGAGCTAGAGAGACAGCTGCGGGAACTGAATAATTTTGAGCATAAGCAGGGCGATTGAGTTCTTGCCTGCTGGCAGTTGCAATAGGGGCGATCGCTCCAGAAATGATTGTGGCAGCAGCAAGAGCAATCCCTGGCAGCAACTGGGCTAGGCGTAACCTGACAAAATTTTGAGAAGAGTCTTGAGCAACCATATTCTGGGCAAGAGACGCGATGAATTACGTCTGTACAAGTAGGCTACGCACTATTGTTGACTGCGGCACCGCTTTTCGGATGCGAGGGTAAGCCGATTCTGTATCTGGCTACCCTAACCTCTTAGAAACCTTTTAGAGCTTTTCCTCAAGCGGTTTGCAAAAATCTTCTAGACCCGTTTTAAGCACATAAATGATCACTGGAGTTGCCAGACTGGGGGGAAGCTCTGTTGCTTTGGTTAGCGATCGCATTGCGTCCTGAAGTGATCCTGCTGCCAAATTTGCTCTGAGATCAGACTGACACAACACAGCTCGACAACGTTTGGCGAGACCTTCTAACCAACGGTCTGACGTGTCAGGTTCTTGCCTTGCCTGAAGTGCCAGGGCGATCGCTGCATCTTCCAAATCGCCTTCGCAATCTTCGATCATATCTAGCGCTCTAAGCGCTTCTGGACTCGCTGATAGCTCAGATCGGTACTGAGCAATTTCCTCAAATGTGACTGTAATCATGCTGCCAATTTAACATTTTGACAAAAGGTGAGAGGTGGTAAAAAGCGGGGGAATTTTGCCTCACGGTTTCGCGATTTGGCTAAGCTAGGTAGGCTAGTAAAAGTCGTAAATTTGCAAAATCTCCCAGATTCCTTAAGGCAAGATCTACATGACCACAACAGCTCAGGTAAAGCATGAAGTTAAAGACCTCTCCTTAGCAGCACAGGGGAGACAGCGAATCGAGTGGGCAGGGCGGGAAATGCCCGTCTTGCGGCGAATTCAAGAGCGTTTTGCTCAAGAAAAGCCTTTGGCTGGAATTCGTTTGGTAGCTTGCTGCCACGTCACGACTGAAACTGCTCATCTAGCGATCGCCCTCAAAGCGGCCGGAGCCGATGCTCTGCTCATTGCTAGCAACCCTCTATCTACTCAAGATGACGTAGCTGCCAGTTTAGTTGCAGATCATGGCATTCCAGTTTTTGCTCAAAAAGGTGAAGACAACGAGACCTACCACCGCCACGTCCAGATTGCGCTAGATCACCGCCCCAACCTGATCATTGATGACGGCAGCGACGTAGTTGCCACATTAATTCAAGAGCGGCAAGACCAAATTGCTGACCTGATTGGCACCACCGAGGAAACCACCACCGGGATCGTGCGCCTGCAAGCCATGCTCAAAGATGGCGTACTCACCTTCCCAGCGATGAACGTTAACGATGCTGACACCAAGCATTTCTTTGACAATCGCTATGGAACAGGACAATCCACACTAGATGGAATCATCCGGGCAACCAACATTCTTCTCGCAGGTAAAACGATCGTTGTTGCGGGCTATGGCTGGTGCGGCAAGGGTACAGCCCTGCGGGCACGAGGCATGGGTGCAAGCGTGATCGTGACGGAAATCAATCCTACCCGCGCCCTCGAAGCGGCAATGGATGGATTCCGCGTACTGCCAATGACCGTTGCAGCGCCTCAAGGTGATATCTTCATCACCGTGACGGGCAACAAGCACGTCATCCGAGCAGAGCATTTTGAAACTATGAAAGACGGGGCGATCGTTTGCAACTCTGGTCACTTTGACATTGAGATTGACCTCAAATCGCTCAAAGAAATGGCAACTGAAGTGAAGCAAGTCCGCAACTTCACTGAGCAATATCGTATGCCAAGCGGCAAATCCGTTGTCGTTTTGGGTGAAGGTCGACTGATCAATCTGGCTGCTGCTGAAGGACACCCCAGCGCCGTTATGGATATGAGCTTTGCCAACCAAGCGCTTGCCTGTGAATATTTGGTGAAGAACAAAGGCAATCTAGAACCTGGAATTCACACCATTCCTGCTGAAGTTGATCAGGAAATTGCGCGGTTGAAGCTCCAGGCGATGGGAATTGCGATTGACGCGCTCACGCCTGAGCAGACCGAATACATCAATTCCTGGACATCAGGCACTTAAACTAAGCTAGAGCCATCTATTTTGAGCGGGGGCGTTGCTTGCAGCGCCCCCGCTCTTTAAGAAAACGCACGAGTGAAAACGCACGGGTGAACCCCGCAACTTATGTAAAGAGATATAGCAATCTCAAATGGTCATGAGCCCGCACCCCAAGGGGAGTGGAGATCACAGCCACAA
Source organism: Leptolyngbya sp. FACHB-671 (assembly GCF_014695745.1). NCBI lineage: Bacteria > Bacillati > Cyanobacteriota > Cyanophyceae > Leptolyngbyales > Leptolyngbyaceae > Leptolyngbya > Leptolyngbya sp. FACHB-671. The sequence continues at coordinate 49,486 of NZ_JACJOV010000170.1, forward strand.
CTTCATTCTTGCCTGTACTACTACAACGATGGGGCAATCAGTCTAGCTGGGTTAGGGATATGCCCGATAGCAGGGGTGCTTTCTGATTGAAATTTGTTAGCTATTCTTAATGAGGGCTCTAGCCTGTCAGATTGGCTCAATGCTTCGCTTTAATGGGACTTTGCAAGGAACAGCTTTATGGTCGAATGGATTACTAACACGATCAACAGCCTGGGTTACGTTGGTATTGGTTTTCTGATGTTCATGGAAAATCTGTTTCCACCGATTCCTTCTGAGCTAATCATGCCGTTGGCAGGTTTTACTGCGGCTCAGGGCGAAATGAACGTCTTTTATGCGGTCCTAGCAGGAGTCATTGGCACTGTTTTAGGAGCGCTGCCCTGGTATTTTGCCGGAAAGTTTTTGGGAGCCGATCGCCTTAAAGCTTGGGCTGACCGCTATGGCAAATGGCTGGGGATCAGCAGCAAAGAAATGGACGAAGCCACAAAATGGTTCGTCAAGCACGGCGGCAGGACTGTATTGCTTTGTCGCCTCGTGCCTGGAGTCCGGACGCTGATTTCGATTCCAGCGGGCACCTGCAACATGCCTTTCATCCCCTTTTTGGTCTACTCAACGATTGGGACTGTAGCATGGGTTAGCTTACTGACAGGAGCCGGGTATCTGCTGGGCGACAACTACGAGTTGGTTGAAGTCTATATTGGACCACTTTCTAAACTGATAGTCGGAGGTTTACTCGTTGCCTTCATTGTTTGGGTTGTGATCAACCGTCGGAAGCAAAACAGCAAACGTCGGCTTAGATGAAGCATGATAACAAGTGCAGCGATGAACACTATTGCTCATGCTTTTTCCTACCACTAACTATCTCTTACTTGAGAATCTAATCTTCTTTGCGATCGCCACTGCTTTCTTTGCGATCGCCGGTTGGTCCTGGCGAGACACAGCCCCTTATGAGCTTCCTAAACCGCTTCCAGGCTGGTTTAGAATCTGGTTTTTGTCAGTTCAGTTTTTGGGTATCGTTCCACCCTTGGTCGCTTTGCTGGTGTGGGGAATATGGCAGGGCAACTTCGATGTAGTCGCAATCTTTGCTGCTTACTTTCTCATGTTGGGGCTACAAATTTTGTCTGAAAGTTTGTCGTTAAGACGCTTTCAATCCACAGTATTTGTCATGGTTCCCTATCTGTATTTGCCCTATCGGTTTTGGCAGCTTTACGAGGGGCTGAATCTCTTGAGTTCTGATCCAACACTGGTTTGGGTTCGATACATTCTTATCCTGGAAATTGTAGTCTGGATCATAAATTATGGTTTGGATTTAGCGCAACTTCCAAGGTTATTCCATTGGAATGGCGCAAACATCGACGATTGAATAGGACGGGGCGATCGCTCCGTCCTATTCAATCGTTTTATTACTTTCTAGGCGATCGCCCAGCGATAGAGGCGTTTTTCTCTGACACCGATAAGATAGCTAGAGGTTCTGTCTGCTGTTGAGGCTTCCGCCTGAAAGGGAAGGGAAGCCATGATAGGATTCAGTCAGTTTCAGGAGGTTTTTGTGGATTTTCGCCAGATTGTTAACTTCAGACTGGTCAAGCAAGAGGCAAATGACCTATATCGCTCTCTAACTTCCATCTTGGAGTTAGACGAACGGTTTGCAGATCTAATATTAGTTGACTTGGCGAAAGTCGTAAGAATTTGTGGACGTAGCAACAAAGAAATTAGCTCTGCTGAACTGCTAGCCTATTTAGTAATTTATGCGCTGATTAAAAAAGATAGAGAAAAACTGAACGTTGCTGTCAATTCATGGGAATTTTCTAGCGAAGAACGGCTTAAATATCAAAAAATTACTATTCAAATTTTGCTTGATTTAACAGGGGGCGATCAGCAAACTGACCAACTTGTATTGCCCTCTATTCTGAACAAGCTAGATGAGGAAAAAGGCACAGAATATCTAGGTCATGCTGTCAACGCCATCTATAAGTTTGCTCAAGTAATTACTAAAGCGGATGGTGTCGTGACGATGCAAGAAATGGAGGCATTATCAAAAGTTTGGCAACTGCTGCACTCCTATCAGAAGTTAGATAGCTATCAGGCAGGTTTAGCGTCTGTTCCTATTCCTAAACTGACTCAGGCATCGGCTCCAAAACCTGAGCGAACTTCTGAATCTAAACAGCCTCAAAACTCCGGTGAACCTAAGCCTCAAAGTTCTGAACCCACTCCGAAGGAAGACCCAACCAAGATTTTAGAGCAAGCTCTAGCTGACCTGAACGAGCTAGTTGGGATGGAGAATATTAAGGAGGAAGTGCAAACTCTAACCAACTTCCTGAAGGTGCAGAAGATTCGAGCAGAACGAGGTTTAGCAAAAACGCCAGTTTCACTTCATGCGGTCTTTTGTGGACCTCCAGGTACGGGTAAAACGACCGTTGCTCGCCTGATGAGCAAAATCTATGAAGGGCTAGAGTTTCTCAGTAAAGGGCATTTGGTGGAAACCGATCGCTCTGGCATGGTGGCAGGTTATGTCGGACAAACGGCTAAAAAAGTAGATGAAATGGTGGATTCTGCTCTGGATGGCGTGCTGTTCATTGATGAAGCCTATGCTTTGGTGCCACGAGAGGCGGGGCGTGATTTTGGGCAGGAGGCGATCGACGTTCTGCTGAAGCGAATGGAAGACTATCGCGATCGCCTCGTCGTCATCGTGGCAGGCTACACCGATGAGATGGAAGCCTTTATCGAATCAAATCCTGGCTTAAAATCACGCTTTAACCGTTACTTCTATTTCAACGACTATACACCCGAAGAGCTGCTAGCAATTTTTGAGCGAATGGCTGGAAAAAGTCACTTCAAGTTGACACCAGAAGCAAGAGAGAAACTGCTCAAAATCTTCAATCAGCTTTACGATAATCGAGACAAAAACTTTGGCAATGCTCGCATGGTTCGTAATCTGTTTGAGAAGAGCATTGAAAAGCAGGCAAATAGACTGGCTGTACTTTCTTCTTTGACCGATGAGGTATTAACAACACTCATTCCTGAAGACATTCCCAGCAACTATTCAGAAACTGCCAGAGTTTAGAGGCTGTTTGAGTAGTCTAATTTGTAGCCTACCTCAGGGAAAATATCTGTGATTTTGAATCCTGCTAAACAACCCAACACTGTACGGGTAGGTTTAGCAGACCGAATATTAACAGAGCCGAGGCCCAACGGCAAAATCTCCCCACCAGGAATTACGGTTAATCGAACGGATTTGGTCTTACTTTCCAACCTCCTCTCGAACTGCTCAAAGTCATTCAAAAACCGTTTGAGTAATCTTGCTCACTCTATTTACTCATTCTTTGATTCATCGTTCGGAGTGTTTATATCACTTTATCAAAGCTACCTCTTTGGTTGGGGCGGATGACAGGCAATAGGTATGACGTTTTGTTGGAAAAGATTGCTGAGAATGGAGGCAATCAAGCGGAAATCCGTTCTCAAGTAGCAAGATCCATTCAAAGTAATTTTGGGGCGTGACAATCTTAAATCCCCTTACGAACAGACTTAGTGGAAATTAAGAGCTTAAGCTGCTTGTCCTTTGAAGCAAGGTGTTCGTAAGCAATTCAGGATTGTTCAAGTTTATTGAGCTAGTTGATTTTTAAGCGGCTTGATTGGAGATATCAGAAGTCAAATTTATCTGAGTGAGTTTGTTCTGTGTCCAGATTACTTCTGAAACGGTGATAAACAAGTTCGTCCGAGATGAACTGTTATCCGTTGCCTTGGAACCTAGCTTCTGAGCAAATTCTGAGCAGATTAGTAACAACGCAATTAGGAGATTTAACAAAGTGTTTTTTCACAACAAACGGATGCAGTATTTCACCAAACCGGAACAACCGGATGCGGTTTATGCCAAGAAGATTCAAGAGCTGATCGGCGGACCCTTTGGTGAAATGACTGTGATGATGCAGTACCTCTTCCAGGGTTGGAACTGCCGAGGTCCTGCTCGTTACAAAGATATGTTGCTCGACATCGGCACCGAGGAAATCGGACACGTTGAGATGTTGGCGACTATGATTGCCCATCTACTAGATGAAGCACCCCTAAAGATGCAGGAAGATGGTGCAAAAGATCCAATCGTCGGCGCTGTGATGGGTGGTGTAAATCCACGAGACGTAATTGCAGCAAGCATGAATCCTCAACATGCGATCGTTTCCGGCTTGGGTGCAACACCTAACGATAGCGTGGGCTATCCCTGGAATGGTCGATACATTATCGCTAGTGGCAACCTGCTAGCAGATTTCCGCTCTAACTTGCACGCAGAGTCTCAGGGCAGATTACAGGCTGTGCGAATGTATGAAATGTCGGATGACCCAGGTGTGAAGGATACCCTCAGCTACATGATTGCACGGGATACTATGCACCAAAACCAGTGGCTGGCGGCGATCGAAGACCTGGAAAGCTCTGGATTGGAGACAACCCCTGTTCCTAGTTCTTTCCCACTGGAGCTGGAGAAACGGGATGCAGCCTACCAGTTCTGGAATCTGTCTGATGGCGAGGACAGCCGCGAAGGACGTTGGGCAAAAGGTCCATCAATGGACGGCAAAGGTGAGTTTGAGTACCTGGCAAATCCTCAACCTCTGGGGCCAGAGCCAGAACCCCCCATTCCCGACCCTCGTCTGCACGGCACAGGCAAGAAATAGGAGTGAGTAACCGTGGAGCAGGCAAACTGCTTGCTCCATTAAAGGATGCCTAAGAAGTCTGGATTTTTAGCCCAATACGGTAGGGGCGTAGCATTCGGTAGATGGGTCTTGGAATACACCGAAAGTCTCTGACCGAATGCTACGCCCTACAGGGCATTGTCTTCTTCCTAAACGTTCTTGAGAACGAGCAAGCTGTTTATTCAAAAGCTTAGTGAGTCGTGGGCAAAGCATTTACAAGTTGGTGGAGGTCAGGATCTAATTATGAACACTGCTAAAGAATTGGTTTTACCTGGAGACAACACGAACCCCGACCTAGAAAATGGTTCGGTTTTCTTTGTGGGTACGGCAACTGTGATTCTGCGATATGCAGGATTTACAATCCTGACTGACCCTAACTTTTTGCATCAAGGCGACCATGTGCATTTGGGATATGGGTTGCGATCGCAGCGTGTCACCGATCCGGCGATCGCCATCGAAGAATTGCCGCCGCTTGACCTGGTTGTGCTGTCTCACATGCACGAAGACCACTTTGATCGAGTGGCAGAACAAAAGTTAGATAAATCACTCCCCATTGTCAGCACTCCTCATGCCACAAAATCATTGAAAAAGAAGGGATTCAACGCAGCGCAGGCAATTGATACCTGGGAATCCATAACAGTACGTAAAGGGGAGCAATCCCTCAAAATTACTTCAATGCCAGGACGACATGGGCCAGGTATTCTGGCGGCTGCATTGCCCCCCGTAATGGGCAGTATGTTGGAGTTTCAGTCTGCTGGGCAAACTCACTTTTGTCTTTACATCACTGGAGACACACTGGTGTATGAGCAGCTTAAGGAAATTCCAAAACGCTATCCCGATATTGATTTAGCGCTGCTGCACCTGGGTGGGACAAAGGTATTTGGGATTCTGTTAACTATGAATGGCAGACAAGGTGTGGAAGCAATTCAACTAATTTCCCCTCAGACCGCAATCCCGATTCATTACAACGATTACACTGTGTTCAAATCTCCACTTGAGGACTTTAAAGCCGCTGTGGTGTTGGCAGAGTTAGAAGATCGAGTGAAGTATCTGAAGCATGGTGATACCTACAACTTTCAGGTAAGGACTCAAATTGCAAAGGAGAACTGAGCATGAGTGAGCAAACAAGCCCAAACTCTGATGTAACGGATCAAGATAAAGCGGGGCAGGGTCGGATGTACTGATACTACTGATATAGGTAGAAATGCTGCTCAAATCACTCTTAAGAGGAAGGCGATCGCCTTCCTCTTTCTTGATTATGGGGAATAGTTTGGCGATCGTAGTCCCACCGAAGCTGATCTGGCATTAAACCCTACTTCACTCAAATACTATGGCGTTCCCCAAGCAACTATTGCAGAAATGGAAGTCCTTTAAGAGTTGGCTCTTTTACCTGGGTTACGCGCCCCATGCGTATGTCTACTCGCGGACTCGCGATCGCCTTGAGCGTGAGTATGCTCCCCCACCTACCTCTGAGGGCTTTGACCAACCAGGGAAACTGCTTCAGGCAGAACCGAGTGAACGAGGCGCTCGCTTTTACTTTGAGCAGGCTGAGCTTGACATCACATTTCTTACGGCTGATTTGGTGCGGCTAAGTTGGCAGCCGGGAATTCCTCCAATGCCCTACGGAATTGCCCGTCAACAATGGGATGCAGTAGAAACCACACTAGAAGAAACGACAGAAGGGTGGGCTTTGTCCAGTCAGGGAGAGGGCGCTACTAAAGTCACCGTTAGCTTTGAGGGAAGCATTAAGTTCTATGGCAGCGAAGGGCAGTTACTCCGAACTGAACTGCCGCCAAAACTTGAGGGAGAATCCTGGACACATCAGGCGGAACTGTTACCCGACGAAGGAATATACGGTTTGGGGGAACGGGCAGCACCGTTGAATTTGCGGGTTCCTCGAAAGATAGTTGAGAAGGACAAAACTACATTTAGCCGCTCCTACCGGATGTGGAATTTTGATGCGGCAGGCAAGTATAGTCCTGGTAGCGATCCGCTCTATATCTGCATTCCGGTCTATTTGGGGCTACATCGGCAAGGTAGCTACTTAGTGTTTTATGAAAACACCTTTGAAGCAACTTTTAGCTTTGAAGATACTGCTACTGCTGCCTTTACAGGAGGCGCATTACGGTATTACTTTGCTGCGGGTACTCCTGATCAACTGGTAGAGCGGTATACGGAACTGACCGGGCGATCGCCCCTCCCTCCTCGTTGGGCGTTGGGCTATCACCAATCCCGGTGGGGATATGAGACAGAGGAAGCGGTTCGGACAACGGCTAAGGGGTTTCAGGAACACGATTTACCCCTGAGTGCAATTCATCTAGACATCGATGTACAGGTAGATTACCGCGCCTTCACCATTGACCCCGATCGCTTTCCCAAGTTGCCAGAGTTTATTAAAGAATTGGGTGAACTGGGAGTGCAGTTCATTGCCATCCTCAACCCCGGAATCAAATACAGCCGCAAAAGTCATCTTTTCTTGGAAGGTCGGTTGCTGGACGCATTCTGCAAATATCCCGATGGTGAGATTGCGATCGCTCCCGTTTGGCCCGGTTTGACTGTCTTTCCTGATTACACCAATCCAGCTGTGCGAAAGTGGTGGAGCCGCCAATATGCCTACCTTTTAGACGTGGGAGTGGCTGGCTTTTGGCATGATATGAATGAGCCTGCTGCCTTTGTGGCTTGGGGCGATCGCTCTCTACCCAAACCCATGTTGCACCACATGGAGGGCAGAGGTGGCACTCACTTAGAGGCACACAACGTTTATGGATTGATGCAATCCAAAGCAGGCTACGAAAGTCTGTGTCAGAACCAACCACACCAGCGCCCTTTTATTGTGTCACGGGCGGGCTGGGCAGGGCTCCAGCGCTATGCCTGGACATGGACAGGCGATATTGAAGGAAGCTGGGAAGCTTTGCGTCAGACTATTTCTACTGTTGTAGGGTTGGGACTTTCGGGTATTCCTTATAGTGGTCCTGACATTGGTGGCTTTCAGGGAAATCCTAGTGCAGAGCTGTATTTGCGCTGGTTTCAGATGTCTACTTTCCTCACGTTTTATCGAACTCACTCTTCAGTGGAGGCAGACCACCGCACACCCTGGACGTATGGTGAGCCAACCTTAAGCATCATTCGAGAACTGTTGAAATTGCGTTATCGCCTGATGCCCTACTTCTACACACTGGCATGGCAGGCAAGCCGAAAGGGATACGCCCCAGTCCGTCCACTGTTTTGGGCTGATCCGAGTGACCCCAATCTCTGGGGTGTAGCAGATGCATTCTTGTTAGGAGACAGCTTACTTGTTTGCCCGGTTTTGGAGGAAGGGGGGCGATCGCGCCAAGTTACTTTACCCAAAGGAAACTGGTATGACTTCTGGAACGGCAATCTGTTAGAAGGTGCCACAGAGGTTGATCTGGATGCACCTTTAGAAACAATTCCTGTGTTGGTGAAAGCAGGTAGTATTCTGCCAATGGAAGACTATCAACAACTCACTTTGCACCTTTACCCACCCGTTCAAGGAAATTGTGAAACATCAGTCTACAGTGATGCAGGGGATGGGTATGGAGAATGGCGGCTGGATCACTTCCAATTGGTTCGGTTTGAGCATGGATTAGATTTAATCTGGCACGAGGAAGGTGAGTTTTCTTTCCCCTACACCAGTATTCACATCCAGGTTCATGGCTTTGAGCTACAGCAAATGTGGGTTGATGACGTAGAAGTAGAATGTGAAGGGAATCAATGGAAGGGCGATCGCTTCCAAAAGATCTACTTGAAAGGAAACTAAACAATGAACCATCCATTTCATGATGAAAAAAGCCTGTCGCAAGCGGCTGAAGAATTGGGTAATGAGGCATTGGCATTAGGGTTGATTCGTAGTTTTGTTGTGCGTCATTTTTCAGACAGCAAACAGTTTTATATTCCTGATGAAAACCAGTCTGAGCCACTCACCCCAGAGGAGGCATACCTACGTTTGAAGAAGATAGTTGAACAAGCTGCTGCAAAGCGGGATGATGAAGGGTAGAACCTGACTCCAAGAGGACTGATCCATGACACAGACTCGGACTGAATCTACGGGCGTTGGACCCGTGATCGTGAGCCCAATGGATCATTACAACCAGGAGCTGATTGCAAATCTTCATCCTGCCGATTGGGTCAATCCTACACCCACTCAGCGATATAACCTGGTTGTAATCGGTGGAGGCACTGCCGGGCTGGTGACGGCGGCAGGAGCAGGGTTGCTGGGCGCAAAAGTTGCCCTGATCGAAAAACATTTGCTGGGCGGTGATTGCACTAATGTTGGCTGTGTTCCTTCCAAGGCGATGATACGCTCGGCGCGAGTGGCAGGTGAGATTCACCGTGCCAAGCACTACGGGATTGATGTGCCCGAGGGAGTGACGGTAGATTTTTCCGCCGTGATGGAGCGACTGCGACGAGTTCGCACAGAGATTAGCCCAAACGATTCTGCAACACGATTTCAGCAAGAGTTTGGGGTAGATGTGTTTTTTGGAGAGGCGCAGTTTTCAGGAGCAGATGCCGTAGAGGTAGCGGGACAAACGCTGCGGTTTAAGAAAGCGGCGATCGCCACAGGTTCCTCTCCCGCTCACTTGCCAATCGAAGGATTGGAGGAAGCCGGATATCTCACCAACGAAACGGTATTTTCACTCACCGAAAAGCCTGATCGTTTGGCTGTCATTGGTGGCGGCTACATTGGCTGTGAATTGGCTCAAACCTTTCGGCGATTGGGGTCAGAAGTCGTTTTGTTTCAGCACGGCTCCCGCATTCTTGAGCGGGAGGACATTGATGCATCAAATATTGTGCAGCAAGTGTTTGTGCAGGAAGGCGTTCGACTGGTCTTAAAGTCGCAAATCAAGCGAGTTGAGAAAAAAGATTCTGTCAAAGTGATCCACTATGAAGCAGACGGGCAGGAGAATGCTGTCACGGTGGACGAAATCTTGGTGGGGGCAGGCAGAACGCCAAACATTAAAGGCTTAAACCTGGAAGCAGTGGGAGTTAAGACCGATCCCAAAAAAGGAGTGATCATCGACGATTACCTGCAAACCACAAACCCTAACATCTATGCAGTCGGTGATGTCTGCATGAAGTGGAAATTTACTCATGCTGCCGATGCTGCCGCCCGTATCCTAATTCAAAATGCCCTGTTTGCGGTTGCTGGAATTGGGCGCAAAAAGCTGAGTGTGCTAAACATGCCTTGGTGCACCTATACCGACCCTGAAGTAGCCCATGTTGGTCTCTATCCTCACGAGGCTCAGGAACAGGGGATTGAAGTTGATACTTTCTGTGTCTCTCTTAATGATATCGATCGGGCCGTCGTCGATGATGAAACGGAGGGCTTTCTAAAAATTCACGTCAAACAGGACACAGACAAAATTGTCGGAGCAACGCTGGTTGCACGGCACGCTGGCGAAATCATTAGCCAAATCACCCTGGCAATGAACCATCAAATTGGGCTGGGGGCGATCGCCAACACTATCTACCCTTACCCCACCCAAGCAGAAGTGATTCGTAAAGCTGCCAGTCAGTATGGACTCAAGCGCTTAACCCGCTTTAAGCCCCTTGCGACTAAGCTGCTGTCTTGGAGACGTTGACCGGCAAAGCTAAACCTATCGGTCTTGGGTTAGCGCCTGGAACTCTTCATTGGTTCGCAGCGGTTCTAATGTGTGGTCGGTTCGAGCCATGATGCGGTAAAGGTTTGGGCTGAGAACTAGCGCCCGATGCAGATTTTTGATTGCCATCTCGACATCGCCTTGCAGGGTGTATGAGCAGGCTTTGCCATACCAGGCGTTGGGGTTGTCGGCATGATGCTTGAGGGAGCGATCAAAGCTGGCGATCGCTTCCTCGTGTCGCCGCATTCTACTCAACACCAGCCCTCGATAATTCCAGGCATAGTAGCAGTTGCTCTTAATCAAAAGCGTCTTATCTAAGCTAGTCAGCGCTTCTTCGTAGCGTTTTAGGGCAGCCAGAGAGGTGGCCCGATTGTACCAGGCGTGATAATCGTCAGGCTTAAGCTTGACCGCTTTGTCAAAATTTTCGATTGCTTCACTGTAGCGATGCAAACAGGCGAGGGCGTTGCCCCGGTTATACCAGGCTTTTTGGTCTGCGGGATTGAACTTAATCGCGACGCTAAATCCGTCTATGGCTTCTTCATAACGTCCTAATCGTGCCAGGGCAATGCTTCTGCCGTGCCAAGCTAAGGCAAGTTTGGGCTTCAGTTTCAGTGCCTTGTCAAAACTGGTAATTGCTTGATCATGCGCCCCGGACTCATACAGCGCATAGCCCCGATGCATCCAGGCCTCGTAATTCTCCGGATTAACTTCCAGAAGTCGATCTAGCCTGGCGATCGCTCCTTCATATCGCTTGAGTTCGTAGAGCGCACTAGCCTGACTAAACCAGGTGTGCAAGTCTTGATCCTGACTCATGACAAACCTGAGCAAAGACGAAATGGGGTGAATTATTTCTGAAAATACTGGATGCAATGCCCTGATCTGCCTGAGTAGGAGTAATTCGTAAAACTCTCCTACCAAATCTAGCCGAAACTGCGTAACGCCATAGATTGAGTATATGGGTATTTTCTACCTCAGTAGTATTCCCAATTCTCAATATTTGCCACCAGAGCGAGGAAGTATCAGGATTTTATTAGTTCACATATACTGTCGTGGGCAAAGCTGCAATTGTTAAGATCTTGGATTGCACGAAGCTATATCCTATCTTCGGAGCAAAAAATTAATTCAAGAACCGCAACATGGCTGAACTGAAATCGCACCGCATAGAGAAAGATTCGATGGGTGAGCGGCAGCTTCCGGCAGAAGCTTACTACGGCATTCAAACTCTGAGAGCAACCGAGAATTTTCCGATTAGTGGACTAAAACCGCTGCCGACCTACATTGATGCCTGTGTTTTGATCAAGAAGGCGACAGCGATTGCCAATGGAGAATTGGGCTGTATCTCTTCAGAAATCAGTCAAGCGGTTGTGCAGGCAGCGGATGAAGTGTTGCGGGGTAGCCTGCGGGATCAGTTTGTGGTAGACGTTTATCAGGCGGGTGCGGGTACCTCCCATCACATGAACGTGAATGAGGTCTTGGCTAATCGCGCTCTGGAAATTTTAGGGGATCAGAAGGGTAACTATAAACGGGTGAATCCCAATGACCATGTGAACTATGGACAGTCCACCAATGATGTGATTCCCACCGCAATTCGGATTGGAGGTTTGCTGGCGCTGGAGCATTCGCTGTATCCGGCACTAGATGGGGCGATCGCGTCTCTCAACCAAAAAGCTGACGAGTTTCACGATGTGATTCGATCAGGGCGAACCCATCTGCAAGATGCTGTTCCGGTGCGGCTGGGCGAAAACTTCCGCGCTTGGGGACAAATTCTCGCCGATCACCTAACGCGAATGAGAACAGCCGCAAAGGATCTGACGGTATTAGGTTTGGGCGGTAGTGCTGCTGGAACGGGACTGAATACCCATCCTCAATACAGATATCGGGTCGCCGAAATTCTGTCGGAACTGCTGGGGCAACCTTTGCAGCCTGCGCCTCACCTGATGGCAGCAATGCAGAGCATGGCACCGTTTGTAAATGTGTCCGGTGCGTTACGGAATCTAGCTCAGGACTGCGCCAAGATTTCCCACGATTTGCGCCTGCTCGATTCTGGACCCAAAACCGGATTCAAGGAAATTCAACTGCCACCCGTGCAGCCCGGTTCCTCCATCATGCCGGGAAAATACAATCCGGTGATGGCGGAAATGACTGCAATGGTGTGCTTTCAGGTGATGGGCTACGACGCGGCGATCGCCCTGGCTGCCCAAGCCGGACAGTTAGAACTGAATGTGATGATGCCGCTGATTGCCTACGATCTGATTCACAGCATTGAGATTTTGGGTAACACATTAGTCGCCTTGACCGAAAAGTGTATTCAGGGAATCACGGCTAAGGGCGATCGCTGCCTAGCTTACGCCGAGGGCAGTCTAGCACTGGTGACAGCGCTGAATCCTCACATTGGCTACCTGAATGCTGCTGCGGTTGCTAAGGAATCTCTGGAAACAGGCAAATCTCTTCGCCAGATTGTTCTAGAACGAGAACTGATGAACGAAGCCGAGCTAGCCCAAGTTCTAGACCTGGAAAAAATGAGCCTGCCTCCAGAGGTTTGATTCCCAATTCCTAATCTCCTACCTTCGTCTTCGCCTCCAGGCTTTCCAGACGGCTCTTTAGCTCCTGGTTATCTTTCTTAAGCTGGTCTAGATCCTGCTGGAGTTTTTTCACAGCCTGATCTTGTCCAGCATTTTTTTGCACCCGCTGTACAGCTTCTTCTGCGATGCGACGTACCCGACCATCGGGGGTTTGGTCTGCTAGCGTTTGCAGAATGCCGACCGCTTTGATGGTTTCCATTTGCCCCAAGGCGCTGGCGGTTGCCACCTGGGTGAGGAAGAAGGTTTCACCGGACAGTTCTTCTAGGCGATCGAGGATGCGTTCCAAGTTGAGGTTGGACTGTCCGGTGGAGATTGCGCCCAGTGCCCGAATCGCTGCCAACCGCAGCGCTTGCGGAACGCCAGGAGCAGTGTATTCCAGGATCAGATTCAGGGCAGCTTCGGAGGTTTTGAGTTTGCTGAGTCCGGCGATCGCCCCACTCCTCACCGTTTCATTCCAACCTGCCCGTTCCTCTAGCACTGACCTCAACAGCTTCAGCGCTTTCTCTTCCTTAGATTTGCCATTCAGGTTAGAGGCTGCGACCGTTCCCAGCACGCGAATAGCTGCTGCCTCGACGTAATAGCTTGCATCTCCTTGTTCAACGATGGGTTTGAGCGCTTTGTAGCTCTCCAGGGTTTTGATTTTTGCCAGTGCTTCCACAACTGCTCGACGGACTCTGGCTTCGGGGTCTTGCAATCCTGCCACGAGTCCGGTGAATGCCTGGTCGAGTTTGACCGAGGCAAGCTGTCCGGCAATTTCTGCCCGCACTCCCCAGAAGGGATCGGCTTTGAGTGCTTCGGACAAGGCTTTGACTGCCTCTAAACCGCCTTTTTTGGCCAGCGCTTCGGCAGCATAGATGCGCGAAACCGGATCGGGGTCATGCTGAAGTTGAGCTTTCAGTTCTGCCACTGGATATTCCAATGTCACAGTTTTGAGGTAGCGATTGTCTACGTCAAAGCTGATGAACTGAGGCTTTTCAGGCAGAGGGAAGTAGAAGGTCTGCTCTCGTTCATGCAGCCGCACCGTGAAGGTTTGCAGAGAAGGCTTAGCTTGCTTATCTCCGTCCTTGATGTAGCCAAAGCCGATCGGTAGCTTCAAGTCAAACAGGGTGCTGTTGCTGCCGTTGCCGTTTTCCTTTGCCTGGGTTTGAGTGACGGTAAGTTTCACCAGTTTGCTGTCGCCGTCCCAGAAATAGGCGATTTTGAAGTCGGGGTGTCCACCCCGGAAGACATACTGGTCAAACAAGAAATGCAGGTTGCGTCCGGTGGCTTTTTCGATCGCCCTCAACAAATCAACCGTTTCGACGGTTTTATGAGCGTTGTCCTGAACAAAGGTATGAACCGCTTTGAAGAATAGCTCATCGCCTAACTCGGCGCGGATCATGTGATAAACACAGGCTCCCTTTTCGTAGAGGTGGCGATCATAAAGTTCGATTGCTTCTCGGTAAATGTGGGTGACGATGGGGCGGCGATAGCGAGAACTGTCTTCAGAAATGTAGCTGCGAGCTTCGTTCAGCATGTAGTAAGCGGCAGCGTCGGCTCCATATTCGTGATCCGTCCACAGCACCTCGGAATAGGAAGCCATGCCTTCTTTGATCCAGGCGTGTGACCAATGTTTGATCACGACCAGGTCACCAAACCATTGGTGGGCTAGCTCGTGTGCGACCAAGCTCTCGGTGCCGCGATTATCCAGGGCCGCTCGTTCGTCGATCAAGCAGCGATCGGTGAGCAGCGTGGTGGAGGTGTTTTCCATACCGCCGAAGATGAAGTCATCGACGCAAACCTGAGCGTATTTGGGGAAAGCGTAGGGATAGCCAAATGCCTGACTGAAGAATTCAATCATTTCAGGCGTTTTGCCCATGCTGCGACGGGCATCGTCTTCGCGCCCTTTTTCGACGTAATAGGTGACGGGTTTGCCCTGCCATTCGTCTCGAATCTCGGCAAAGTCGCCAACTGCCAGGGTCATCAGGTAGGTAGGATGCACCTGCTGCTGTGACCAGTGATAAATTTTGTCGTCTCCAACGGCTTCGGTGTTAGTCAGTTCGCCGTTGGAAATTGCCATAAATTGCTTGGGGACGCGCACCCGAATTTCGGAGGTGGCAAGCTGTCCGGGATAGTCAAAGCAGGGAAACCAGAAGCGGGAGTCTTCGTCTTCGCCCTGAGTCCAGACTTGGGTGGGCTTGTTGGGATAGTGCTGGTCAGGAGCGATGAAGTAAAGTCCCCGCTGAGGATTTTCGACACGGTAGGCGATCGCCACTACAATCGGTTGTCCTGCTTCAGTTTCTTGCTTTAGCCGCACCTGAAGCTGTTCGCCATCATAGTCGAAGGGTTGCTCTACTTCATCGACCTGTACCAATTCAATTTGCAGGTTGACGGCATCGAGCGTCAAGCTGTCAATGCCACTGCGAACGGGATTAATCCGAATGCTACAGGTGCCTTGATAGCGCTGATTGGGAATATCTAGCACCAAATCTAGGAAAATATGCTCGACCTGTCCAGGGCGATCGGGATTGTAATGAGGTCTGGCTCCCGGTAGCTCAAAGGACTTGTGACCGTTGTTTTCAGAATCAAAGTAGGACTGTAGCATCGAGAAGTTAATCCTGAGAAGCTAAAAAGTACAGATGGCGGTTAACGAATAAGTCGGAATCAGTCTGACTACCAGATTAGCGCGATTGGGGAAGATAAGTGGAATGGTGGATGTACGTCAACAGTAGGCTGTTCGGCTATGAGAGTTGTTGAAACAGAGCGTTTAATCCTTCGTAGGCTGACGGTTGAAGATAGCGAGTTTATTCTTGCACTCTTGAATGACCCTTTGTGGTTGAGATTTATTGGTGACAAAGGTGTGAGAACACTTGATGATGCTCGTGACTATATTTTGAAGAACCTAGTTGCTATGTATGAGCGTCTTGGCTTCGGACTGTATTTGACTGAGCTAAAGGGTACGGGTGTCTCGATCGGGATTTGCGGTTTGATAAAAAGAGATTTCTTGGAAGATGTGGATCTTGGATTCGCCTTTCTTCAGGAGTTCCGGGGAAAAGGATACGCATATGAATCTGCTTCTGCCGTGATGGAGTATGGGAGAAGCAGTTTTGGTTTAAGTCGTATTGTAGCGATCGCCTCACCAGACAATTTCGATTCAGCAAAGCTGTTACAAAAGCTGGGATTTAGGTTTGAGAGAATGATCAAACTGGCTGATAATAGCGAAAGTGTGAGTTTGTTCGCCTCTAACGTCTAACACTTCACGGTAGTGGAAGGATAAAAGTCTCCGACGTTCATCCAAAACCTGATCGGCTTGAATCTCAGCAGATTAGGGTGCCTTGCTAGAAACGAGAATTTCGCTCAAGCTCTTATTTGAGATAATAAGCCTATCTGTTTATAAATCCTTGATAGTAACCTTTGCCCTATGACTGCTGTAAATGCTGCGCCTCGATTGGCTTCTCGTTTGGTAAATGGAGTGCTAGCGGTTAAGCCGCTAGCAAATTTGGCAAAACACCAAGCCCGCACGATGATGATTAAGCGGGCTGAATCGATTGGGGTGTACTGGCGAGAGGAGGTGAAGGCGTTGCGATCGCGCCGTCCGTCAGGTACGCAATCTGTCTCTGATGCTGAGCTTTCCCCCGACTGGGAAGCAGACCTGACGCGGATTCAGAATCCTGAGTTGACCTATCCAGAGTATTACTTGCGTCCTTTCCATGCCTATGATGAAGGCAACTTAGGTTGGGAAGCCGCAATGGAGGTAGATGTTGCTGCCCACGCAGTTCACGCTCGGATTTGGCCAGAGGCGGGAGCGCAGGGGGATGCAAAGCTGCGGCAAAGCTATCACGATGTGCTTAAGGCGCAACTGCCTGCTGAACCTACAGACATTCTCGATCTCGGCTGTAGCATTGGCATGAGTACGGTTGCACTTCAGCAGACGTTTCCTCAAGCAAGGCTGACGGGGTTGGATCTGTCGCCCTACTTTTTGGCGATCGCCCACTACCGCACTTCTTCACTCCCTAACTCTCCCACTTGGCTCCACGCTGCTGCTGAATCCACAGGTTTACCCGGTCATTCTTTTGACCTGGTTTCAGCTTGTCTTCTATTCCACGAGTTGCCTCGTGCGGCTTCGGTTGAGATTTTTCAGGAGGCTCGACGATTGCTGCGTCCGGGTGGACACTTGACGATCATGGATATGAATCCAAAGTCAGATGTTCACGCAAAGATGCCGCCCTATGTGTTGACGTTGTTGAAGAGTACGGAGCCGTATTTGGATGATTATTTTACGTTCGATATTGAGGAGGCGATCGCTGCGGCAGGGTTTGCGCGACCAACAGTAACTTGTAATAGTCCTCGCCATCGGACTCTGATTGCTCAGGTCTGCTAAAGCATCTCTGTCTTTTTATTCTGTTTCTCGATTCAAGTCCTTTTTTGGGGGATTTGGGGGCAAAGCCCCCATTGGGTGACGAAGCGCGTCCCCCAAACCCCCTCCGCAAGAAACTAGGATAGGCGGCATAACGCGCTTCGTCACCCAATGGGGTGGCAAGTATTCTGGTGTGGCGATTGCAGGGGTGGCAGGTATTCTGATGTGGCGTTCACTCGATTGGGCGAGTCTATAGCATGAGGTTGAGGATTGGAATGGGAGGCTACATTGATAGTGATCAGCAGCTCAGCCTAACACTCCAACCTTTAATTCCCAGTCTCAATCACGGGCACATTTTGGCTGAGGCGATGTCAAGTTGTTTAGAGGCTTTATCTCTTCACCTCACCTAAAAAACTATTATGAAAACTCTTTGGCTTTTATCAACGTTGGTTTTACTTGAGTTGATTAATTTAACGACTTCAGCTCAGGCGGCGCAGTCTCAGTCAGACATCGGTTCTGCAAGTCTAAATCAAGGTTCGAGTGGCGACATGGTTGTTGCAGATGCCCGTGAGGATTTTGAAGATTGGCTCGAACGCAACGAGCGTGACCGGGATGATGACGATGATGACGACCGTCGTGATCGTGACCGGGATGATGACGATGACGACGATGATGATGACCGTGTTCGCGATCGCCAGGATGAGGCGCGTGAAGATTGGGAAGAGCGGCGCGATCGCGGAGATTGGGAGGACGATTGGGAAGATCGGTTAGGCGATCGCGACCGGGATGATGACGACGACGATGATGACCGTATTCGCGATCGCGATAACAACCCCAGTCGGACTGGACGCGAGAACTGTGTAAACCCTAGAGACGATCATCAGGGATGGCGTTGGATCTTAGACCAAATCGGTAGGGGCTGTGAGTAAGCGCACCGCTCAATCCTAAACTTCTGCGAGGACAGGTTCCTGTTGTTCTACTGGATGTTCTACTGTCTCTGTTGCATAAACCTCGCAGGAGTTATTTGGGCTTTCGATCAACTTAACCTTGTGTAGAGATGCCCCAATTTCTCGAATCGGCTCTTGCAGCAGGTCGCGAATGTGGATGGCAATGTTCTCTGCTGTCGGCACTACCTTTTCAAAATAGGCAATATCTTTGTTGAGAAAAGTGTGGTCAAAGGGTTCTACAACGTAATCGTCTACTGCCTTTTGAAGGGCTACCAGGTCAGCAATCATACCAGTGCGCGGATCGATTTCGCCTTTAATCGTGACTTCCAGATGATAGTTGTGCCCATGTCCATTGACGCGGGCACATTTGCCATAAATTTCTGAATTTTGCTCTAGTGTCAGGTGGGGTAGTGCTAGACGATGCGCGGCGCTAAAGTGAGTGCTAATCGTTAAATACGCTTCCATGTTGTTTCCTTCATATTCAGCCCAAAGTTCGGGATGTTCAAAGAGTTGAATGCGGACAAGAGGCAGGTGTGGTGAAAGTCGCTGCCAAATCACCCGCGCCATATTTTCGGTGGTGGGTAGAGTTTGCTGAAATTCTGGCCAGGCATCGTTGAGATAGGAGAAATCTAGCTGGCTGGTGACTTCTCGCTTGATTACCTGCTTTACATCAGACAGGTTTAGCACCATGCCATATTCGTCTAGATCCCCTTCCATGGAGACATAGAGGATGTAGTTATGCCCATGTCCAGGCGCACGAACGCAGGGTCCAAACCGTTGAGCGTTCTCTGCATCGCTCAATTCTGGTAGACAATAGCGATGGCTAGCCGAAAACTGGGCACGGCGATTGATAATGCACTTCATAGGTGAGGAAATGTATTAAGTTCCGTAAATCTGCTCCACTGTCAGGATAATCCAATTGCCACTCTATTTTCATCTGCAATTGGATGTTGTGCCATTTCCCAAAAAAGGATTACAGATGGAAAGGCACCCCGCGTCGTGTGGGGCCTTTCCATCTGTAAATTTTTCGGCAATTCTTGCAAGTCGGCATTGTGATGGGAACCAGTCCGCTGGCGCTTTCGCTCGTGCAAATCACACCGGTGGAAGGATGAGAATAGTGTCCATCGCTATAGTGACTAATACTCGGTTGGTTCCTCTACCACTTGAGGCTGGCTTGGTGGAATGCCCTCGATCGCAATCAGGGCCTCCATCACTCCTCTAGCGATCGGGGCAGCAACGGTAGAACCGTAGGCATCTTCCCCTTGCGGCTCGTCAATCACGACTAGTACCACGTAGCGTGGTGATTCGGCAGGGAGAATGCTAACAAAGCTGGTAATGCGAGCTGACTCATAGTAGCCTCCATCTGGGCTGGGTTTTTGGGCGGTTCCAGTTTTGCCTGCAATTCGGTATCCCAAAATTTGGGCTGACTCACCTGTACCTTCTTGAACGGCTACCTCCATCATGCCCAAAACCGACTGGGCTGTTTGGGGGGAGAATAGTCTGCGGGGAGCGGGCAGCTTGGGTCGCCAGTATGCCTGTCCTTCGGCGTTATATAGTCCTCGCACCACATGGGGAACGACCATTTCACCCTGATTGGCTAGAGCACCATGCAGTTGCAGCAGTTGCATCGCCGTGACCGAGAAGCCATGCCCAAATGCGGTTGTGGCTGGTTCTACTGGAGAACCTACAAATTGCTCCAGGCTCTTGATCTGTCCCTGGCTTTCAAAGGGTAGGTCGATGCCCGTAGGTTGCCCCAGACCAATTTTCTCCAGCCAGCCGTAATAGTCTGCTGGATCAAGGCTTTCCATGATGTGAACCATGCCAACGTTGCTGGAATATTGGATGATTTCTTGAACGCTGAGCGATCCCCGTCCGCCTCCGCGTTCATTGTAGTCAGAGTTCTGAATCGGCCAGCCATCGACTTCAATCCGGCCTTCGTCATAGAACACGTCATTGGGGCTGACGGCTCCCGACTCCAAAGCGATCGCCACATTAATTGGTTTAAACGTCGACCCCGGTTCGTAGGAATCGGTCAAAACCCAAGTACGAAATAGGTCCAGGTCAAATTGGTAATATTGGTTGGGATCGTAAGATGGCTCAGTCACCATAGACAGAATTTCGCCAGTTTGCACGTCCATCACCATCACGGCTCCCCGCTTGGCACCAAACTGCTGCATCTGCTGTTCTAGCGCCAGACGGGTGGCGCGCTGCAACCGACCATCTAGCGTAATTTGCAGCTGAAGGTCGTCCTGGTGCAAAAAGCTGCCCGACAGTTCATCGGGAATAATTGCGCCATCTCCAGCACGGCTAACCTGAACAGGCTCTATCGATCGCTCTAAAATACTTTGCTGGCTGTATTCCAGTCCTGCTTGACCCTGCCGCTCTGTGTTGACATAGCCAACTACCGTAGCAAACAGATCCTGCTGCGGGTAAAACCGCTGTTGATGTCGCTCTAGTTCCAGTCCATCCAAGCCCAGGTTAGTGATGCGGTTGGCTGTCTCCTCAGGCAGGTCATACTCAACTCGGATACCACTGTCACTTGAAGAGAACAGTTGAAAAAGCTCTTGCTCTGGGCGATTTAGGATTGGGGCAAGTTGAGTGGCCATCTCCTGCCGCGACTGCTGAAACAGAAATGGGTGAGCGTATAGCGTGTGAGCAGGTTCGTCGATCGCTACTACATTACCCTGGCGATCGATAATTGGGCGACGGGGCACAAATGGACGCAGCGCAACAGTCTGCTGGTTCTCTGCTCGCTGGCGCAACATGGGAGCTTGAACGATTTGTAGCCTCACCAGGTTGAGCGCAAGCCCAGCCCCACCGATCATTAGAACTCCCCAGACTGCTAGCAAGCGCGATCGGTTAGAGGGACTGATGGGCGATCGCTCCCGAATTTCCCGACCTGAACCGTCCTCCAATCCGCGTTGGGGCGATCGCTTCAGCGAAGGCTGAGTCAAAGCGCTAGCGGATTGCCCACCTCGTAGGCGCTGCCCTTCCTTCTCAGCAGCTTTACGGCTACGGAAGTTGCGAAAGGGAGGAAAAGAGATAGCCATCTCGATCAATATCCTAAAGGTGCCGTCTGGATCGGTTGCGGTGCAGGTGCCGCCTGCACAGGTGCAGGTTCGG
Source organism: Leptolyngbya sp. FACHB-671 (assembly GCF_014695745.1). Taxonomy (NCBI): domain Bacteria; kingdom Bacillati; phylum Cyanobacteriota; class Cyanophyceae; order Leptolyngbyales; family Leptolyngbyaceae; genus Leptolyngbya; species Leptolyngbya sp. FACHB-671. The sequence goes on from NZ_JACJOV010000170.1 coordinate 70,765, forward strand.
TGAGGGGTGCAGGCTGTAAAAAGATCGCGTGGGTCGGATCGGGTATAGATAGCCCAGATGCCGGATCTTCTGCCTCTTGAGCCATCCGATCCTTTAGCACCTCGGTTGCTGCGGTCAACTGACGCTCTTGGCGCTGTAGAGCGTCAAGTCGATCATATTCCTTGCCCCAAAGCTGTTGTGAGTAGACTGTCCAGCCATAGACCGCTAGCGCGGATGCAACCAGGGAAAACGTAACAACTGTAGAAGTTCGCTGGGCAAAAGTTAAAGCTCGGAGCCACAGAGGATTAGCTGCTTGAGTGGGTAGCTGCACCGTTTGGCGAACCGCCGCCTGTGAACCAATGGGCTGAAGCTGAGACTGCCCAGATCGCCGCTCAATAGAGGGTTGGAATTGAGCAACTTTAGATCCCCCCGCGTAACTGCCGGGTTGTCTGGGTGGAAAACGTCGGCTAGAAACATTGGATCTAAGTGCAGCAGTCATGACTTTACTCCTCAACTAATGACGATGATGCTAGCCGCCTTTCTAAACATTGATGTCCACAGCAAATGTGTTGGCAACAGATGTCTTTAACAATAAAAGCGATTTGGAGCGCTAGCGCAAATGAGAATTATGCTTTCACAATCTCGCTTAATGGGACTTTTAACCTTACTAATTGATTCGCTAATAGATTCACAAACTAATCAATTCGCAACAGGTTCTCAACAGGGCTGCTCGAATTAACAATACTCAAGTATCCAGGTAATGTAACAAGTAAACTACTAAATTTCCCAAAATTTCCGATTAAACTCTAGCCTTTCGGAAAAACTCTGAGGTTTTGCGACCAGGAGAAATGCTGGAGCAGCAGCTTGCCCTTGCACAAAGAATAGGCTGCCTGACTTTATGAGAACTTCTTTGATTGCTTTGGGTCGTTTAGCGAGGTAGATGATGCCTAGTGCGAATCTAATGCAGACCCGACAAACTAAATAATTACACGATAATCGCTGATTTCAGCAAAATCTTGCCCACAAAATTAGAAGGGGTACCTCTAAGAGATACCCCGATTTGATGATTTAGTTTCGCGCTGAATCCAGTAGTTCCTAAATTTTGGTGCCGCACTTGGGGCAGAAGTTATGAGTCGCCGAGTTCTCGGTGCCACAGCTGCTACATGGGATCACGTTAGGCTGCTGCTTTGACTTAGGACGCTCTGGTAGACCAATCATTTGGGCATTGCTCTTGCCAGGGGCAACCATAGGGTAGCAGTTTTCATCTTTTTTGACGCGGATATCCATCAGCACAGGACCGTCGTGAGCCAGCATTTCGGCGATCGCCCCCTCCAACTGATCCCGCTCAGTCACAATCATGCCCTTGATCCCAAATGCTTGAGCCAGGATGACGAAATCTGGCATCCCAATTTCCATGTTGGAAGAAGAGTACCGTTCTCCGTAGAATGCTTGCTGCCACTGGCGCACCATCCCCTGCCAGCCGTTGTTAAGAATCACGGTCTTGACGTTGATCCCATACTGAGAAAGCGTTGCAAGCTCTTGTAAGTTCATTTGGAAGCTGGAGTCGCCGCTCACGCAGATCACCTGCTCATCAGGCAGTGCCACCTTTACACCCATTGCAGCGGGCATTCCAAAGCCCATCGTGCCCAGACCTGCACTAGAGATCCAGCGACGCGGTCCATTTTTGAGAAACTGCGCGGCCCACATTTGATGCTGTCCCACATCAGTCGTGTAGTAAGCATCAGGAGCTTGATGGTTGAGTTCGACAATAACTTCCTGAGGGGCAATGCTGTCTGGGTAGCTGGGCACCACTAGCGGATAGTCCTCTCGCCAGCGGTTTATCCGACCAAGCCATGCTTGCGTCAGGTTGGGATCAGCCGGAACGCCGTCTTCCAGGTCACGGCGCAGCAGATCGGTGAGCACCTGGCGCACGTCTCCCACAATCGGCACATCAGGAGTGCGATTTTTGCCCACTTCAGCGGGATCAATGTCAATGTGAATGACTTTGGCATGAGAAGCAAATTCATCAAGCTTGCCCGTGACGCGATCGTCAAATCGCGCCCCAACTGCGATCAGCAAATCACACTCACTTACCGCAAAGTTGGCGTAGGCTGTGCCGTGCATCCCCAACATGCCGACGGAGAGGGGATGGTTTTCGTCAAAGACACCTTTGCCCATCAGAGTTGTGGTAACGGGCAACTGAAAGCGTTCTGCTAAGGCATGAATTTCTGCATGGGCATCAGCAGCGATCGCTCCACCGCCCACATACAGTAGCGGCTGCTTTGCCTGCCGAAGCAGCTTCAACGCCTGACTCAGCTGACGCGGATTCCCCTTCACCGTAGGACGATAGCCGGGTAGCTTAACACTTCCGGGTTCCACAGGGGTGTAGTCAAATTCTTGCAGCCCAATGTCCTTTGGCACATCAATCAAAACTGGTCCTGGACGACCCGAACGGGCAATGTAAAACGCTTCTGCCACAATCCGCGCCATATCCTGGGGATCGCGCACCACATAGGAGTGCTTGACGATGGGCAGCGTAATGCCGTAGATATCTGTCTCCTGGAAAGCATCACTGCCAATCGCAGTACTGGGAACCTGCCCAGTCACAATCACCATTGGAATCGAGTCCATCTGTGCTGTCGCAATGCCTGTAACCAGGTTGGTCGCACCAGGACCAGAAGTGCCAAAGCAAACGCCAACTTGTCCAGTTGCCCGTGCGTAGCCGTCCGCCGCATGGGAGGCTCCCTGCTCATGTCTGACCAGAATGTGCTGAATGCCGCCAGCTGCCTCTGCTCGATAAAGCTCGTCATAAATTGGTAATATTGCGCCGCCGGGGTAGCCAAAAATGTGCTTTACCCCGTGACGCTTCAGGCTATCAATTAAAGCAAATGCGCCAGTTGCGCGAACTGCTGTCGGTTTAGGAAAGGGAATTGTGGATGCAGACGTAGTTTGAGCAGGTGCAGCAATTTGGGAACGCACAGGGAAAACCTCACGCATAGCTTAGATCTGTATCTAATGATGCACTAAATCGTTAATGATCCAGTCTAGTTCTGATACTAGCTCCTGTCGAGAGTTGTAGAGTTATCTCGCTCAATGTCGCTCAGAGTGCTACAACCTCCTGCAGGCTCGGGTTTTGACGTTTAAGCAAGGCTTGAACGGAGTGATGCAGTTTGTCAGTGTTTTTTGACTTAAAAATCAGCCCGTCAGTCTGGAATCAATTTGACGAGTTAGCAGGTCGATCAAAAATGCGGCAGCAGTGATAGGGGCTCGGCGGGGGCTGTTAGGAAACAGAGATGGCGATCGCTCCTCCCCTTTAAGCTGATACCCCCAAACGGTTTGGGGCGATCGCCATAGTTCTAGATGCGGTACGGGTGGGTCAGCATAAAAACTTTCTGCTGCCGCACCCAAAGGCGCTGAACTCCAGTGCGTAAAGAAATCGTGGCTCAGGCGGTATAGCGGAAATTCACCCCTCAGAGGTACACCCCAACCATCCACTGCAATAAATGCTTTCACCTGTCCACCTGATCGCTGCCAGGTTCGGGCTGCCCCAATTGCCCCGACGACTCCAGCACTAAAACTGAGAAAAACTAAAGAAGCATGAGAGGAACTCGGTAATAGATTCGTGGATAGATTTTGATCAGGCTGTTCTGAATTCTTGCAAGGTTTCCCTATCCACGCGTAGAGCGTTTCTAGAATGTGAAATGCGGAGTAGGGGGGATAGCGATCGGATGGAAAAATGAAGTAGTTCGTTAATTCTCTCAGAGGTGTCCGAGTGACATCTTCTAGACCTGCCAAAAAGCTCGCAGTTAGCTCTGGTGGATGAATTCCTGGACAAATAATTAGGCTCATAAAAGTCAGGAACTCGAACTCGAACTCGAAGCCAAAACTGGCTCTGGTTGGGGTGTGGGTTTGCGACTATGCTGCTTGCCTCTGGGAGTAATTAGCCAATTGTTGTTGCCATGTAGGTGATCGTATAGCCCCACCAGCGCGATCATGTTTTTGAAGGTGATATACGGGAAAAACAACAGCATGTGCTTGATGTAATAGGTCACTGGGTAGCGCACAAAAGCAATCTTTGCTGTTGCTAAAGTTTGATAAATTCCGCTAAACAGCGCCACAACTGTACTCAAAAATAGATACTGATTGTCAGAAGATTCAAATGATCCCTGATAAAGGAACAGACTTAGGACAATCGGAATAATTTGGATGGCAGTTATGGAATAAAGCTCACAAAAATAGAGTAAATAAGTCCAGTAAACCTTTTGCCACAGACTCAGCTTGGGCGATCGCCAGACTCGGCGCTGATATTTGAGGCTAACTTCTAACCATCCCTGTGCCCAGCGTTTGCGCTGAAACCAAAAAGATTGTCCATCAACAGGTGCAAGCTCCGTGGTGATGATGCTGCGGTCATGCAAAATGCGATAGCCGTTTAGCAAGGTTCGCAGTGAAGCATCAATGTCTTCAGTCAGCATCATTGGGTTAAAGCGGATCTGTTTTAACACCGAGGTGCGCCAGTAGCCGTTTGAGCCACCAAAAATGCTGGAGTCTGTCAAGAAAGATTTGGCAGGATGGCTAATCCCGTAGAGCGTCTCAAATTCTATCGCGACGTTTTCGGTCAGCAGGTTTTGACCGTGATTGCGAATAATGTTGCGTCCTTGAATGACGTCATAGCCCCGCTCAATCCAACGCCAGGCCCGAAAGAAGCAATCTGGAGCAGGATGATGGTCTGCATCCAACACACACGCAACTTCACCCGTAACAATATCTAATGCAGCATTGAGGTTTTCGGCTTTGGAGCGACTGCCCTCAACTCGCAACAAACGTAACTCCGGATAAGACTGAGCAAGACTGTGCAGGTCATCTTCCACAGGCAGGTCTATCGGCGTGTTGTAGGTGAGAATCACTTCTAACCCACCTTCAGGGCGCTGTACGTTGAGCAAGATGTGCCTGAGTGTATCCAGGATGATCGACTGCTCGTTAGGCAAATAGGCCGCAATTAAAAACGAGCAACGCGGCGTGGGACGCTTTGGCTCGGGGAGCCTGGAGCCACCCATCCCTAACAGGGATTTGGTGCGTTGGTGAAACTGACCTAATCCTGGCTTGGCGTTGTATTGGTCTGTGGCAAAGCGGCGAAATAGGGCGTTGGTGGTTTCTGCAATGATGATCAATGCACTAGCCATGTAGAAGGTGGCGATCGCCATGTGCAGGTTCATCAAATCCCATCCTCCTACTCGCAAACAGTAGTAAAAGATGGTGGGGACACCAATCAACACAACGTGGGTATAAATCAGCTTGTGTAGCTCGATTGTCCACTTCGTCACTTAGTTACCCTCCGGAGGTTTTTTAGATAAATCTTGAATCAACAGGTGTTTGATGGCTAGAGGAGGTGAAAAGAAAAGGTGAGGGAAGAAGGTGCCTAGTAAAGTCGGTTCAGGGACATAGAATGCGACAAAAAAATAATAGTGTGAGGAGTAACTAAGAGAGTGAGTTGTATTTGGAGCCATTACGACTGATTGAGGAGTCATTCAAGGAGGAGTGGGTGTCCGGTTCCAGGTCATCCTCGTTTAGCCACAAAATTCTTTGACCATCAGTAATCTGACAGAGAAAAACCTCCTTGTCGTCTAGCAGTCGCTCTATTTTTATCACGGTCCAGCCTGCTTCGTTCCGATAGCGGACGCGATCGCCAACCTGAGGCAACCAGGACCGAATTTGAATTTTGGGGGCGATCGTCAGCACATAGTCAAGATCACGCAGTATGCCCATGACCACTCGCTGAAGCAGCGGAGTCGCATGGTCTGCCACCATAGCCAAAAGTAGCGTTGCAACAATCATGGCTGGCAGCAGCAGCCAGTACAACACGCGGCTATCTTCAACCACCAGATTGATGGTTCGATCCAGCACAAAATCGTGGATCAGAAAGTAGCTGTAGCTGTGTGCCCCCAGCCAAAGCATCGTTGATTTAGCGAGGCGAATTTGTGCTAAAGCCTGAAATGCCACCATGCAGCAAAGGGTTAGACCAATCGGCAGCAGCAAATCAGCAAACACCCAGCCCAGGCGCGAAAACTGGCAGATGAAACCCATTACGTAAAACAGGATGCCAAATCCCAGCACCCATCGTGTCGGCCAAAACAGTGGCCCTTGCCCCGCGCGGTAAGCCCGTGCCACCACCATGCCTAGAACAAAGGTGCTGAGCTTAGCAATAAACGGTAGAAATGGCAGCCAATCTGTGGCTGTATCTAGAACAACATAAGTGGGATGTCCGTCAAATTTGTAAACTGCCAGTGCTCGATAGCCAAGCGTTAAAGCAAGGCTAATAATTAGCAAATTGCGAGATCCCCACCGCCGGAGCAGATGCCACAGGAAAGGGAAAATCAGGGCAAAACTGAGAATGAGAGGCACAAACCACCAGGGTCCACTGCTCTTTAGCAGCAGTTCGCCGGAGTACTCAAACAGCAGCGGAAAGCTAGCACCCGCGAAAACGTACCACAAGTCGGGTCTGTAGCTGTTTGTTGCGATTCCAATTGCCCATAGGAAGGGGTAAGACAACCAAGCAACTGTCCAAAGGGGCCAGAGAATCCGTAAAAGCCGATGCTGCAAAAAACTGCCGACTTCTAAGGGTTTCCCTTTTAAGGACAACACCAAACTAAATCCGCTGATTAAAATGAAGACATCAACAAACTGAAACCCAAACCAGGCTGGAAAGCTAAGAATATAAGTTAGCAAGTTGTGCCCCAAGCGATCGCTTGCTACCTCAATCAAGCGGAGATTCGCAGCTAAGCCCAATGGTTTTGGGGTAAATGCATAGTCTGTAAACAGAAGCTGAGCGTGATAAACCAGAAGCATCACTGCGGCAAAAATCCGAATTCCTTCTAGCCACGCTAACCGTTGTGATGATGAGCTTTTCACAGCAGCCATAGATCCTTACACCTCTTCAAGAAGGGCTTAAATTTGGCAGTACAAGCTGTCTGGAAAAACTTGCATTTCCAGACACCAAATGCGGCTACTTGCGCTAAAAGACCAAACTCGAAGCTAATTGGGTTAAACGGTTTGAACTAAATCAATCTGAATCCAGGATTTGAGACTAAAAGATACAAAATCTCAATGACAAGCTGGTTTCAAAACAGCCTTTTTGTGCAAACAAAAGGGCGACCCTACTTGGCTGAGAAAAACTCTCAGCATCTACTCACATATGCTTTTCTAGAAAATTGTCACGGTTCATAACGGGTCTTCTCGCTAATTCGTCACTTGTAACAAAAATACGTGTATATTACATCACTCCGAAGTTGTACATATTTCTTCATGTGTTGATGAAGAATAATTGAAGAATAATACCATTTTTCCTTTGGACTGCTAAATTTCCAGTCCGCGACCACTGAAAAGTATTGCTTATCACCCTTGGTAAAATTTTTGGGGACAAACAAATAGCAGTAGCAGGCGCAACCCCCTGCCAAAGCAAAGGGATTAGTTCAATTGCTTCTGCTATCAAACAGAGAGTGCTAGTGGAGCGCTTCGTCTCTACCAAATCTTGAAGCCTAACGACAGTCTCTAATCATCAACCTCACTGATGCGGCGCAGGTTGATGACATCGCTCATTTTGCGGATTTGAGTGAAGGTGCGATCGAGCTGCTGATGATCGCGAATGTCAATTCCCAAATCGATAATGGCGGTCTGCCCAGGAATGGTTTTAACTTGAGCACTGCGAACATTAATGTCGTGATCGGTGAGGCGAGACAAAATATCCTTTAGCACGCCCACTCGATCAATCACTTCAATCTGAATTTGCACCAGGTAGGTGTGGACGCGACTGCCATTTGTAACGGTTGAATTCCAGCTAACGGGAATGAGGCGATCGCCCGGAATGCTCTCCGTATTTTGGCAACCCTGCCGATGAATGGAGATGCCGCGACTGCTGAGGGTAACAACGCCAATAATAGACTCGCCTGGTACTGGATTGCAGCAGCGGGCCAGGTGATAAAGCAACCCTTCTACGCCAGTAATAGGGGAGTCAGATGGACGTGTGACTGGACGAGGGGCAGCGGTTGTACTGCTGGGCAATAAAACCATCTTGCCATCATCTACTTCAATCGCAGGCGCAATCGGCTGTTGGGCTTTAATGGCTTCTCTGATCCGGTTTACCACCAGATTGAGCGTCATTTCCCCGTAGCCCAGAGCAGCCAGCAGGTCTTCTACAGACTGGTAGTTACATCGCTCTGCCGCACTTTGCATCGGGTCAGATTTGAGCAAGGCCTCAAAGCCCTTTTTGCCTAGCTCTTTCTCTAACATCTCGCGGCCGCGCAGAATGTTTTCGTCACGGTGCGATCGCTTGTACCACTGACGAATTCGGTTTCGTGCCCCCGTCGTCACCGCAAAATTGAGCCAATCTAGACTGGGGCGAGAATTTTTCTGGGTAATGATTTCGACGATGTCGCCATTTTTCAATGGAGTGTCCAGGGTGACAATTCGACCGTTGACTCGTGCTCCAGCGCAGTGATTGCCAATCTCAGTGTGAATGCGATAGGCAAAGTCCACAGACGTTGCACCCCGACTCAGCGGCACCACATCTCCGTGGGGCGTAAACACATAAACATCATCGTCGAATAGATTGTCTTTAACGCTTTCCAGGTATTCCTGGGCATCTTTAAGGTCACTCTGCCAGTCCAGCAGTTGTCGTAGCCAGGTAAATTTTTCATCTTCAGCAGTCATTCTGGAACTGCTGCTGCCCGTCTCTTTGTATTTCCAGTGAGCTGCAATCCCGTATTCTGCAACGTGGTGCATTTCCAACGTGCGAATCTGCACCTCAACGGGTCTACCTGTGTTACCGATGACTACCGTGTGCAGCGATTGATAGCGGTTTGGTTTCGGCAACCCAATGTAGTCCTTAAACCGACCAGGAATGGGTCGAAATGCATCGTGGACAACGGCTAAGGCGCGGTAACATTCATCATTGTTTTCGACAATCATCCGGATTGCAGCAACATCATAAATGTCGTGGAACTCTTTCTGCTGCCGCTGCATCTTTTGGTAAATGCCGTAGAGATGCTTGGGGCGACCGCTGATGTCATGACAGTGAACCCCCAGTTCCTCAAGGCGATCGCGCAACAGTGCTGCAACTCGTTCTAACCGCGCTTCTCGATCGGCTCGCTTGTCGCTGACAAACTGCTGCATCTCGCGATAAGCTTCAGGCTCCAAATATTTAAACGCCAGATCCTCAAGTTCCCACTTAAACCGACCGATCCCCAATCGGTTTGCGAGAGGGGCAAAAATTTCTCGCGTCTCTAAAGCAATACGGCGGCGTTTGTCGTCCGGTAGGTGTTCGAGCGTCCGCATATTGTGCAAGCGGTCTGCCAGCTTAACGACAATGACACGAATGTCTTGTGCCATTGCCAGAAACATCCGGCGAAAATTTTCTGCCTGACGCTCTTTCTTACTGGAAAAGTTGAACTTTGAGAGCTTGGTCACGCCGTCTACCAAACGTCGCACTTCAACTCCAAATCGCTGCTCAATTTCTTCGGGGGTTACCTCTGTATCCTCTACCACGTCGTGCAAAAAGCCCGCCGCAATCATGACAGGACTGCCGCCTAAATCTCGCAACAGCCCTGCAACGGCGATCGGGTGGCAAATGTAAGGTTCACCAGAGGCACGATATTGACCTTCGTGAAGACTGTAACCAAATTCAAATGCCCGACAAATTAACCCCGCATCAGCCGGGGAGTCACTTGAATCACCACTACTGGAACTGGCACCGTCACTTCGCGTCCGCAGGCATTCTTGTAGCCAGCTGGGCAAATTCAAGCTGATAGGGAAGGGGGTAGTAGCCGTCACGTTCATGCTGTCACGCTTTAAGAGCTTGGAGGGCTCTGGAGTAGATGTTTGCTGATTCTACGGTATTTAATGTGATTTAGTATACAAACTGATGAAGCAGGTTTTAGTCCGCTTCAAATCTGGTGTGCTGCTGGAGAAGGCAGCTAGTAAAGTTAAAAAGTTTCTTCTAGAGAAAAACCTTGGCATCTAGCCAGGTCACGATGATAGAGAAGTTCTACCAGAACTATGCTGGAGTCTCGTGAAACTGCTGCTTGATTTTACAGTTCACCTTAAAATGCAAAACTTTGAAGTCCCTGTTCTACTAATATATACAAACTTCTTTACGTCTGAGCCTGATTCAGAAGTTCTAATTCAAATTAGACCTTAGAGGTGTTTTATGTTGTCGGGCTTGTCTTATCAACACTATCAACAGTTTCAAAATGCGCTGCGGCAGCTAAAGCTCACGGTAACTCGGTCAAACCCTGACCTTGCTTCGCTTCATGCCGACTTTTTGGAGGTGCAGCAAATGTTTCAATTGCGAATCATGGGGACAGATTTGGATCAAATTGATCCGGCGGTGGTGTCGCAGGTGCAGTCTTATCAGACAGAGATCAATAAGCAGATGCGGCTGTTAGGGATGGATGTGATGTTCTTGCAGGCAGCCCGTCAGCCTACTACAGCCCAGCAAAGACAAGCTCAAATGAGCGATCGCATTGTTACCCTGATCCGCTATTGCGATGCTCTGTTGGGGTCTGAGTAGTGCTAAAAATGTCATGATTTTGTGAAAAGAATTTGATTGGAGAAGTCGCTGTGCAGTGCCCTAAAGATAAGAAAGTAACCCTAACCGAGAGCCGCTTGTCCAGCGAACTGCCAGTGCAGTGTTGCCCCGACTGCAAGGGAACCTGGATTCCGGCTGAGGAATATCAGTCTTGGCAAAATCGCCAGCCCCGTTCAAATTCCTACCCAATGCCTAAAACGTTGGATGTCGATTATGTGCAGTCTCCGTTCGATACAAAAGCTGCTCTTTGCCCAGAATGCAACTGTTATTTGGCGCGGGCTAGAGTTGGGCTAAAAACTCCGTTTTATGTAGAGCGCTGCCCCAACTGTCATGGCATCTGGTGCGATCGCGGCGAGTGGGATGTTCTAGAGAAATTGGGGCTACACACCTCAATCGAGCAGCTTTTTTCTAGCGAATGGCAGGCACGGGTAAAAGAACGAGAATACGCTGCCCGCGAACGCCGTGCCACTGTCGAAAAATTGGGCGAAGATTTGGCTGAAAAAGTATTTGAACTAGCAGAATTACTGGAAAATCATCCTAACGGCGATTTTGGCGTAGCTTATTTGATGCGACGGTTTGATAAATAGGGGTTGGGGATTGGGGACTCGGGGTTGGAGTTAGGAATTAGAAATAGCGACAGATGCAGGAGTGACATCTGGCAAAATTAGAGGTGGCGAACTAACATGAGCCAGGATTCAGTCTTTCCTAACTCCTAATCCCTAACCCCCAAGCTCCTCATGCCCAGCTATCAATTTCCTGACTCCTTCCTTTGGGGATCTGCAACTGCCTCTTATCAGATTGAGGGCGCGGTCAAAGAAGATGGGCGCAAACCTGGTGTTTGGGATACGTTCAGTGCGAAATGGGGCCGAGTGATAGATCGGCAGACGGGGGCGATCGCCTGTGATCACTACCATCGCTATCCAGAGGATGTGAAGCTAATGGCAGACTTGGGGATCAAGCACTATCGCTTTAGCATAGCCTGGCCGCGAATCATCCCTGATGGGCGAGGGGCGGTGAACGAAGCAGGGGTGGACTTTTACAGACGGCTAGTAGACTGCCTGCGGGATCACGGAATTACCCCACACGCCACGTTGTTTCATTGGGATAGTCCTCAAGCATTGGAGGAGCGGTATGGCTCCTGGCGCAGTCGAGAGATGGCGCGAGATTACGCTGATTATGTGACGGCAGTGGTAACGCGACTGGGCGATCGCATCACTCACTGGATGACAATTAACGAAATTCCCTGCTTTACCCACATGGGCTACGGCACCAAGCAACCGCCCCACGCTCCTGGAACCGTCGTCAAAACTTGGAAGGAAGTTTGGCAAACGTCTCATCACGCACTGCTGGCACACGGGTTAGGCTGTCAGGCAATTCGGGCAGCTTCTCCAGTTGCCTGCTCGGTGGCGTTAGTGGATAATCCTGCTGTAACGGTGCCCATTGACGAATCGCCTTCTAACGTGGCTGCTGCTCAAAAAGCCTTTCCCACCTGCGGTCAAAACGGTGGAATCACTTTTCCGGCGCTGACGGGTGCCTACAGTCCCGCCATGCTAGAGCAGCTTGGGGATCAGGCTCCCGATATTCAGGATGGCGACTTGGCAACTATTCACCAACCGCTCGATGCTATCGGGTTAAACATTTACACCGGAACTTACGTCCGAGCGGCAGACAATCCGCAAGGGTACGAACTGCTCAGCTTTCCTAAAAGCTATCCTCGACTGCACATGCCCTGGCTGCATGTCGTGCCGGATGCGCTGTACTGGGGCATTCGCCATGTCAGCGAAACGCTGGGGCGGGCAGATTTGCCCGTGCTAATTACAGAAAACGGCTGTGCGGCTGAAGATGAGTTGACTCGCCAGGGAGAGGTGCTGGATTGCGATCGCATCCTCTACCTGCGCGAGTACCTCAAAGCCGTTCACCGAGCCGTCAGCGAAAACTATCCCATCCGAGGCTATTTTGTCTGGAGCCTGATGGACAACTTTGAGTGGGCATGGGGCTACAGCCGCCGCTTTGGAATTACCTACGTAGATTACAAAACCCAGGCTCGGATTCCTAAATCCAGCTTCAACTGGTACGCCGAGTGCATTCGGCAAAATCGAGTGGTTTAGCCAATGCCTTCAATAATGGGATGGAAGAAGAATGCAAGCCCCAGGATCGCGTAGGCAGCTAAGAGCAAAGTTCCTTCCAACCAGTTCGATCGCCCATCTGAGCTGATCGAGTTGGCAATCAGCACCGCGACCGCGACTGCAACTAACTCAAATGGATTGAAATCTAGATCCATCGGTTGTCCCATTGCCCAACCTGCCAGCACCAGCACAGGTGCAACAAATAGAGCAATTTGCAGGCTGGACCCGACTGCAACCGAAACAGACAAATCCATTTTGTTTTTGATTGCCACCGTTACGGCTGTCGCATGTTCAGCCGCATTGCCAATAATAGGTAGCACAATCACCCCCGTAAACAGTTCCGTTAGCCCTAAGCCAGAAGTGGCCTCTTCAAGCGAACCGACTAAAAACTCAGATTCGATCGCCACAAATACTGTAGCAACGAGCAATACCACCACCCAAAGCCACAAATTTGGCTTTTCTGCGTGTCCTGCCTCGCCTGCCTCAAATTCAGCTTCTCCGACATCACATAGATAGCTGTGAGTTTTCATCGAAAACAGCAGGGTCAACCCGTAAACCAAAATCAACACGATCGCCACTGCAACAGACAAACGTTGCTGCGTCACCTCATCAATCCCGCTAGAGGTGAAATTTACTGCCGTAGGCAGCAACATCGCAATCACCGCCAAATTCATGGACGACGCATTCACCCTAGCTACCACAGGCTGAAAGCTCTGCTCCTTAAACCGCAACCCACCCAACAGCATCGCAAGACCCATCACCAATAGCAGGTTGCCAATGATCGATCCGGTGATACTCGCTTTGACCACGTTCACCAGTCCGGCTCGCAACGCAACTAAAGCGATAATCAGTTCTGTCGCATTTCCAAAAGTCGCATTCAACAGTCCTCCCAGTGTAGAACCTGCAACCACAGCGATTTCCTCGGTTGCCGCACCCATCCAAGCTGCCAGTGGCAGAATGGCAATGCTTGCAGTCACAAACACTGCAACTGCCCCCCATTCCAAATAGTGAGCCACGATTGAAATCGGCACAAAAACCAACAGGACAGTGAAAATCAAGTTCTTTGTTGACATGCAAGTCTCTAACCTTTTGGAAATGAACGAAGAACTATCGCTTGGCTAAACAGAAACCGCTGTAAACCTCACGCAGTTAGCATTAGACCATATTACTTCGCAGAAAATTGCCGTCCTGGAAAAGACAAAAAAAAGGAAGGCTAAACCCTCCCTCTTTTCTGCCCTAACTTAAACGTGTGCTTAGAAGTTGCGAGAATAATTACCGCTCTTATTGCCCCAACCGCCGCCGCCGCCACCAGAGCGTCTATCGTTACTTCCTTCTTCGCGGGGTTTGGCTTTGTTGACGCGAAGGCTGCGTCCCATCCATTCAGCGCCGTCTAGCGCCTCGATCGCTGCATCTTCTTCTGCCTCAGCAGACATTTCGACGAATCCAAAGCCACGAGGACGGCCTGTTTCGCGATCGGTAGGTAGGTGTACTCGTTGAACGGTACCATACTCCGCAAAAACAGTACTCAGATCATCCTGAGTAACATCGTAGGAAAGGTTACCTACATAAATTGACATGGAATATCTCCAGAACTTGAGAAAAAGGGTGTAGAGAGAACTTGATCCGGAGAGTAGCCTGTCATACTGAAAGCCAACACTGCAACCGAATTCATACTCGGCTAGTAGTCTAACACAACCGATTCAATCGGCAAGGTTTCAAAGTTTTGGATTGATTAATATCGCAGTCCTAAGTTAGTTGTGAAGTGAGTGGTTCATGAGAGGCAAACTCCCCAGGAATGCGCCTCCCAGGACCCGTTTAGGATTACCATTTTTTCCTAAAAGGCCGTTTTGCAAAGCTATGTTAAGTTGCTGGGTCGGGACTGGTTTCGTCAGCTGTAGTGGCTTTAGAAGAGAGAAATTGACTAATCCAGTAAGTGACGATATGAGAGAGCAGACCTAGAGGTCCTGCAAACAAGCAAAGAATGAGAGAGTGAACCGTCCAAACGCCTGTCCGCTGACCTTCCCCGTAAATCCAGCGACCTACAAATAGATCCATCACTAGAAAATGAACCCAACCTGTTGCAGCAACCTGTTCACTCGAAAATAGGCGGGCAATGTCAGCCAGTTGAGGGTTAGAGAAATCTTGAGCAGTCTCAGGAGTAATGCTGCCTGCGAACAAGTAAACATATAAGCTAGCCAGCACCACAAATGGCAGAAAAGACTGCATTACTTTGCGAGTTACACCCCAGTTGGGTAATAGGATCATCAGCGCCCAAAAGGGCAGGACAAAAAAGTTGGCGACGTTAAAGAGGAGGTCGAGAGACATAAGGGAGAAATGAGGAACGAATAGTAGGTGGGAAGTAGTAGGGAAGACCTTGCTTTTACCGATCACCTACCTTAATAGTGAGTGCCTGTTTTGCGATGATGGATAGCGGTTTTAGCTTCGGGGTCTAGCACTTTACCGCGATCGACCGTGGCGTAAACGACCCAGTGGTCACCACATTCCATTCGTCCACTCACGGAGCATTCTAGATAGGCAGAAGCCTGATTGAGAATCGGTGAGCCATTTGGTGCTGTATCTGTATCTACGTCAACGAAGCGATCTTCTGCTGGGGCAAAGGGTTTGAGGAAATGCTTCATTAAACCCAGGTGCTTCCCTTCTGCCAAGATGTTGAGGACAAAGGAAGTGCCAGGATACATTAAGGATTCGATCGCCCGCTCTTTTGCAACTGCAATCGTAAGTCCGGGTGGGTTAAACGTAGCTTGAGAAACCCAGGAAGCTAGCATGGCACTGGCAACATCGCCTTGTTTAGTGGTGACGATGCAAAGCGAACCAACAATGCGCCCAACAGCTTGTTCTAAAGTGGTGGCGGGTTGGCGCGGCTCTCGTACTTTTTTCGCTTTTTTGAGAGCCTGAGCGAAGTCTGTACCAGCTTCTTCGCAGTATTTTAGGGTTACGTCGGTGGGTGTGAACTTAACGCGAATGGGGTCAAAGCCAAACCGAAAACCAGCATCTTTTAGCTTCCCTTCGAGCAGATCGATCGCCTCCCCACTCCAGCCAAAGGAGCCAAATACGCCCGCCAATTTGTCTTGTGGCACGGTGGAGAGAATCATGCCCAGAGCGGTTTGGATTTGGGTTGGGGCATGTCCGCCCAGCGTTGGAGAGCCGATCGCAAAACCATTGCACTTTTCCAGGGCAGTCTGAATTTCGGTAGGTTCGGCCGCTTCACAGTTGATTGATTCGACGGCAACTCCAGCTTTGGTGATGCCACGGGCGATCGCCTGAGCAATGGTTGCGGTGTTGCCATAGGCAGAGGCATACAGCAAGGCAACAGATAGATCTTGAGCCTTTTGCTGCTGGCTCCAGTTTTGGTAAGCGTGCGTCAACTCGGTGAATCCATAACGCACCAACGGACCATGACCCGGCGCGTAAAATTTGACCGTGAAGGGGGCAATTTTTTCCAGTGCCGTGGTGACCTGACGAGCATTGGGAGCCATCAGACAGTCATAGTAATAGCGACGGTCTTCGCTCAATACAGACCAGCCTTCGTCAAACACCTGATCGCCACAGACATGCGCTCCAAAGAACTTATCTGTATATAAAATTTGGGTCTTGCTGTCGTAGGTACAAAGGCTGTCGGGATAGCGCGGACTGGGGGTAGGAATGAAGCTCAACTGGTGTCCTTTGCCCAAATCAAGGACTTCGTCAAGTGTTCCGCGCATGATGCTAATGGTAAGCGGCACGTCTGGCAATGCAGAACGGAGGGCGATCGCCCCTGGATTTGAGCAAACACAAGTAATCTGAGGTGCCAGTTCTAAAAGCACCTTCAGCGTTGCCGCTCGGTTAGGGTTGACGTGCCCCAAAATGACGTAATTTATCTGCCTGGGGTCAACGTGGCGCTGTAGCGCGGTCAAATAGATTTCAGTGAATGATTCACCGGGTGGGTCAACAACCGCAATCTGGTCTGCCGCAATCAAAAAAGAGTTGGCGGTCGTGCCTCGCTCCAAAGCATACTCAATCTCGAACCGGAGTCGATTCCAACTGCGCGATCGCAAAATCGTCGTATCCAGAGCGATCGGCAAAACCTGCACATCCCTCGGCTTTGACTCTGACATAAACACCTCATCAGCTAAGCAGTTGAAACCACAGCAGCACTGGTGGCAAGATTCATTCCTCCTCACTTTATCGTCAAATGGAGATATCGATGGGGGATGGTTGATTTGCAATACTTTCAGCTCTCAGAAGCATTGCAAATCAAAAGCGAATGTTTCCTCTAAGGGCGTAGCATTCGGCAGGTCAACCCCGGAACAGACCAAAAATTTCTGCCCGAATGTCACGCTTCGACAAAGCCCTAGGTTACACCAGACTCCTCAAACATGCTCTAAAACTAAGCTTTTCAGCCAGAAATTTCTGACTCTTGCTGGCTAACTTCTGGGATTTGAAGTTGCCTTGTATCTCCGTTTGTCTCTTCTCTAGAAGGGTCAATTTCAGGTAAAGGATGTTCTGCTACCGGATGGGTATGATCGTCTCGATGAGTCACAGTGCGAACTGCAATCAGGAATTCTTTGAGCAACACTGCAATAGGAACGGCGACGACAACGCCCAGCAATCCTCCAATCCTGGCTCCAGCAAGAATGGCAATGAAGACCCAGAACGGATTTAAGCCTGTAACAGTGCCTAATACTCTAGGGGCAATAAAGTTCTCAACAATTTGCTGCACAATCAGCGCAGCTGCCAAAAGTTGAAATGCCAGTCCAATATTTTGCAACGCGACGAGTAGTGTTACTAGCACAATCCCAACGGTGCCGCCGAATGGCACCAGTGCCATCAGCCCAATCGTCAAGCCAAACAGCAACCCAAAAGGAACCTTGAGCAGCAAAAATGCTGAGGTGAGTCCCAACCCCATGCAGGTCGCTGAGATGATTTGCCCAAAGAAATAGTTTTGAAAGCTGAGCCTTAACGTTCGAGAAAAGGGTTGCTGAAGGCGGGCGGGCAACCAGCCAATTAAACTGCTCCAGATGGCATGGCTGTTTTGCAGCAGGTAAAATGTCAAAACTACTGTCAGTAGAATGTCTAGCAGCCTGACTACGGTAAACACAGTCAGGTTTAGCGCCAGGTTCAGCGTTTGTCCGGCAACACCCTGCAATTCCCCTGTGAGTCGAGCATTAAGCTGAGCCGCCAACCCATCCAGGCTGATCGGTAAGCCTAATACGCTGATACGCTCGTCTAGCATGACGAGTTGCCGTCGCCCAGAGTCAATCCATTCGGGTAATCGTGCGACTAGCTGTTGAGCTTGCGTAAAGGCAAGCGGCACCAACGTCACGCCTAGTGCCAGCACAATTAGAATCGCCACTAAAAAAACCAGAATCGCTGCCTGTCCTCGCTTGATTCTGCCCTTTTCTAACCAGCGAACTGGGTAGTTCAGCAAAAAGGCAGACAGAGCCGCTGTCAGCAGGACGATGAACAGAGAGCGAAAATAGCCAAAAATTTCAGAAAACGCCCAGGCATTCAGCACAGTCAAAGGTGCGGCTAAGGCGATCGCCAATAGCCGTGAGAGTGGGGTTAGTGCTTCCCACCACCTGACCAATCTGCTTTTGGGTGTGGATGATCTAGAACCAACCATGAAATCTGATCTTGGAGTATCCTATTGGTTATTATGCGGGACTCCAGTACCAGATGCGTGTGTCTGAAGAGGAATACCAATTTTCAACTGCCTCCAAACTGCAAACTCAGTCTGAAGAAGCTAGCGTCCTCAAGGTTCCCTCTTCCCTGAACTTCAGGTTGGAGAGCTTGACCTCAGCAAGAACCGCTAGAAATAGCCAGGAAAATGGGTTTAAAGGAAGCGGGTGATGGGACTCGAACCCACGACATTTAGCTTGGGAAGCTAACGTTCTACCACTGAACTACACCCGCGATTTAAAGCACTTTCAACGAGAATTTGTGCTTATCAAGAATAGCATCTGTGTGATGCTATTCAATTACTAAACGGCTGTCTGTAAATAGCTGTCTGAATGCCGTAAACAACTGTAACAAGACTACCCGGTGAGGTTAGCCAGAGGGGTGAAGTAGAAGGGGGAGCGATCGCCATAAAGTAGAGGAAAGATCACCCCTTATACACAGGTGTATTGATATGGCATTCGGCATTGGCATTGACGACGTTTTTGGTGGCGTTGGCGATTTGATCGATTTAGTTGATCTCGACGACCTGATCGATAACATCAACGACATTGATCTGGATGACTTAGGCAATCTGTTTGATGACTTGAGCGGCGACATTGGTGACGTATTTGACGACCTGATTGACGACATTGACAATGCCGTCAACGGCAACAACGGCAACAATCGCATTCGAGGCAACCGTCGAGACAACCTCCTGGCTGGGCTCAACGGCAACGACACCTTGCTCGGTCTGGGTGGCGATGATTTGCTTTTGGGTGGTGCGGGCAACGATCGCCTGGAAGGTGGTACAGGGGATGATGTTTTGCTGGGTGGCAGCGGCAGTGACACCTACGTGGGCGGCAGAGGCAGCGAAGTTTTTGTCTTAGAAATTGGCAGAGGGCGAGATTTGATCACAGATTACAAAGACGGAACAGACAAAATTGCTCTGCTCAGTGATTTAGAATTTAGCGACCTCAAGATTAGCCAAAGAGGAAGCAATACCTTAATCAATAAAGGCAGTGATCTGCTTGCAGTTATTCAAGGAGTAAGAGCCAGTACCATTACTGCAAACGATTTCACAAACTTCACCGTATAGCAGAATGTGTAGCAGCTTTTGGAGCAATATAAAGCAAAGCGTGGGATTGAGGCTGTTTCCTGGAATGCATGCTGAGTCAGGTTTTTGGCGATCGCTCCGCCTATCTAATTCCACTTGTCTATGCCATTCAGCCTACTACAATCCCTCATTTGGTTGATGCCTCTCTTGGAGTAGTTTGGTGAGCTAGTAAATGGAGTCGATTTGAAAATACCTAAAGCAATGCGTAAGTTAAACATAGGTCTCACTGACGAACAGCGCCAGGGCGTAATTACCCTGCTCAACCGGGATTTGGCAGATGCTTACCTGCTGCTAATCAAAACAAAGAAATATCATTGGGATGTTGTTGGTCCTCAGTTTCGCTCTCTGCATCAGTTGTTAGAAGAGCACTATGAAACATTGACTGAGACCATTGATGCGGTCGCCGAACGTGCCCGCGCTTTGGGTGGCTACCCCATCGGTACGGCAAGAGAATTCTTGGAATACACTTCGATTAATGAGCATGTAGGTGACCTGCCTACAGCTACGGAAATGGTAGCTCGCCTGATGGAAAACCACGAGCAAATCATTCGCAACCTGCGTGGACACATCGATCAGTGTTCTGAAGAGTTCCATGATGAAGGAACCGCTGACTTCCTCACCGGATTGATGGAAGGACATGAGCAAATGGCTTGGATGCTGCGTTCCTTTATTGAAGGCGAATCAATTCAGCCTTCTGGCGATCGCGTTGGTACAGAAACCGTCGGCATGAAGTAAGGCAGTCTCTTAGCGTAACTACCTCCTCCTAATTCAATCTTCTTAACACAGTAGCTTAGCAGCCCTTAACTGGGCTGCTTTTTTGATCCGGTTAATTGTAGACTGCGGAAGGATACAAGGGTTGATGCGATCAATGAAAAAATATTGGCTGCCCTTAGGTTGGCTGCCCTTAGGTTTGCTGCTAGCACTAAGCTTCCCTGATGCAGCAAGACAGGTAGACGCCCAGTCTCTCCAGGTTCGGGTAGATCGCTGGCTAGAGGTGCGCGAAGCGACAGGGACAGTCACTTATCAACAGGGGCAAAATTCCCGCAACGCCAGGGTGGGCACGAGGTTACAAGCCGTAGGTGAAACAATCCGCACGGGACAGGGAGCAAATGCCGTATTAGCGGTAGATACAGGGATTGGGTTCGTCAACGTTTCGGAAAACACGACCTTGCGGGTGCAAAGCCTGGAAGCGACAAACAGCGGCGGTCGAATTACGCAACTTCAGGTTTTAGGTGGGCAAGCCCGTTTACAAGTGCGGCGATTGACTAATCCTGACTCCAGATTAGAAATTCAAACACCTGCAGGCGTGAGTGGTGTTCGGGGAACTGATTTTGGCGTGAGTGTTCAACCCGACGGTAAAACGGGGGTGGTGACCTTAGAGGGAGGGGTCGTTGCTTCTGCTCAAGGAGAGTCAGTTGCTGTGAATGCAGGGTTTCAAAGTCTGGTCATTCCAGGTGAACCGCCTTCGCCTGCGGTGCCCTTGAGAGATGATCCAGGTTTAGATTTGCGCCAGCTTACCGCAGAACCAAACCGAACTGCCCGCATTGCCGGTCAGGTTGACCCGGTAAATTTAGTGCAAATTGAGAATGAACCGTTGGTGCTCGATCGCCAGGGCAATTTTGATGTAACCGTTCCTCTACCTGCCAACAGAAGCATTGAGGCTGTCGTCACAACTCCGCTGGGCAAACAGCAAGTTTATCAATTGTTGATTCCCTAACACAGAGCATTTCAATCGCAGATCATGAATGTGTAGACCCTGCGTAGCTCAAAAGTAAGCGACTCGTGCGTCTAGTCCTCGCGATCGCAGTACTCGCGATAGGTTTTCTGCACTAGAACGATTGGGAAATGCCCCTGCCTGGACATAGTCCCCTAATCGTGAATCTGCCAGAAATGCATCAGGCACACACTGCCGCACCACATTCAGGGTGTTGTCTCGGCGTGCAGGCACAACCACTACATACCGAGAGGTAGGCGATCGCCCCAACACAATTACATTTCCCTGCTGTGTCGTGTTAAAGCTACTGCTTGTTGCACAAACCGACTCGGCAGTTTGAGCCTGCACAGTTGCTGTGAACGGCCCAGGCAAACAGCTGAGTGCAGCGATCGCAAGCAATCTATGCAAAGTTTTATGGATCATAGACCAGAGGCAGAGTAAGTGCGTTCTACCTTTATACCAATTCCAAAAATTAGGGCTACAGATGGAAGGGCACCCCGCGGAGCGGGGTGCCCTTCCATCTGTTTAAAGAAACGCCCTTATAAACGCTGCTCCACAGGACAGCCAGGTTTACGTTTAGCCTCTATATACTCTGCCATGATTTGCTGATAGCGCGATCGCCCAAAAATGCTGTAGTGACCTGGATAAACAGTGTCAACCGGAAGTTTTTGCAGTCGCTCATAGGTCTGGATGTAAGTCGGAATGTCGCTGCAGTGGAGTTGGTCTAACAATTCGCCGTCATAAACCACATCACCTGAAAACAGATCTTGAGACTTAGCGTTGTACAACCCAATACAGCCTGGTGAATGTCCTGGCAAATGCAGCACCTCAAAGGCGCGATCGCCCAGATCCAGCACATCCCCCTCTTTCAAAACCTGAGTTGGCTCAGCCGCATGAAGCGTGTATTGAGTCACGGTGAAATCAGCATGGGGCAGTTGCTCAAAGTGTTCTTCTAACACCCAGCCTTGCTCAGCAGTACAAAGCGCTTCGTGGTCATCTCCCGTTTCCAGGGCTTTTGCCTCTGCTGCATGAATGGCCCGGTGGTCAAACTCATGCATTCCACCTGCGTGATCAAAGTGAATGTGAGAGGCGATCGCCAACAACGGCTTATCGATCAGCGAAGCAATGTGCTGACGCAAGCTAGAAACGCCAAGCCCCGTATCAATTAGCAAGTCCTGCTTCTGACCTTTGATCAGCCACAAATTGGCTCGATTCCACCAGTAATAGTGAGGCTCGCTGATCAGATAGAGCCAGTCATTAATCTTTTCGGTAGCAAACCAGCTTTCACAGACAGGTTTTAAGGTTGACACAATAATTTTTCGAGGTGTAAAGGATGTTTAAAAAAACAGTGAGAAGTCAAGCTTGTACTCAAGCCTTTAGCACTATGTAATCAACCCGCTCCAGATGCGACTTTTCAAGGAGAATTTTCTTGCCCCAGGGCGCAGTGGCAGCTATTGTCAGAATGACACGCTGACCGCCATCTAGGTAAGTCATAGGGTTTAAATCGAGAATGTAAATACCTTGTTCTCGCAGGAAGGAATCTGTGAAGTCATATTTGTCCCTATCTTCAGTCTCAATATCTTCAATTGTCAGCGATCGCAATTGAGACTGAAATGTGTTGCCGTTCTCATCAAAAAGCAGGATTTCTAAGAGCTTACCGTTTTGAAAAAACTGATATCCAAGGCGCTCGCTGCTATCACTTACTTGATAGTACATTGCACAAGTTTGCAGAGAATCAGAAAGCGCTTGAGCATCCTGCTCATTACATCTGTCGATCCAACCTAAATTATGAATTAGTGTCCAATCGTTTCCTCGCAATTGAAGAATCAGCAAGCCTCTATGCCTGATATCCACGTTGTCTGCGTAGACATCACGCTTCCAGAAAATTACTTTCTTCTCCTGGTTGAGGAATTGTGCAACTGCCTCAACTGATGCTCGAACAAGAACTACAGAATAGATTCGATCTATAGACCCAATTCCGCGCCATTGTTCTACAGGTTGATTTTCCGGTTCCTCAAATAGCACAATCTCTTTCGTTTCTAGCTGCTGGTTTGAAGTGCTTGTACATATTTTGGCTCAAGCCGCGCCTCCAGATCCGCAGGAGCCTCCGGAATTTGTTCTTGTGTGACCAAAAACTCACCTAAAGACTGTAAGTGTTTTGCTAAGTAGATGTCGCTATCAGGGTTGCTCAGCATTTCAATATTCTTTTCTAAACTGGTCAGGTCAACCCCTTTTAGCTCAGTTCCAACGTCTTCTGGCGCTAGCTCTAGGCGATCGCCCACAATCGCATACGCTTCGTCAGGATTGGTTTTCAAGAACTCGATGCCTTTGAAAATGCCGCTTACAAAAGCCTCACCCGCAGTCGGATTTTCTTCCAAAAATTGAGGACTAAAGATGTACACATCCAAAATGGCGGCTGGCATCTTAGAGGTGTCATAAATAATTCGTCCATCCGACTGAGCATCATTGGCTTGCTTTAAGAAGGGAGAATAGGTCACGGCAATATCAATTTGACCTGCCTGATAAGCCGCCGCTGCTGCATCGGGCGTGACATTCAAAATCGTCACATCATCAGCGGTCAAACCCGCTTCTTCTAACACTTGAAGCAAGAAAAAGTGACTGACCGCACCTATTTCAACTGCAATTTCTTTCCCCTTAAACGCAGCAATATCGGCAATGCTATTGCGGGCTAGAATTCCATCTCCCCCTAGTGAAGAGTCTGCAACTTGGATAATGCGATAATCCTGTCCTTTTGCCGCTAATGCTACTGCTTCGGAGGTGACGTTGTTTTGCCCCTGAATTTGGTTTGAGGCAAACGCCGCATCTGCTTCTGCGCTGGCACTAAACACGTTGTAGGTAAGATCTAAGCCACCTTCTTCAAAAAAGCCTTTTTCCAAGGCTACATACAGGGGCGAGTAGCCAATCCAGAGCGTGCTGCCTGTAGAAGCCGCAACGGGTTCTGCTGGTGCGCTGGCAGTGTCTGTTGCTTCAGAAGACGCTTCTGAGGTCGTTGGTGTAGACTGGGCGCAAGCATGAAGGGTCATCCCTCCGGCAAAGCCACCCATCAGATACATCGCTTGACGACGACTAAGACGACGAGTAAAAATCTGTGGCTTTTGTCCCATTCTTGCTACGCTCCTCTCTTGAGTGCCTGAATCACACCTGGGATGTGTCCGAAGCAGTGATAGGGACTAATTAAGCTGATTCTGTCGAGAGAAAATGTTAGGGAAACTACAGTTTGCCGTCTGAATATTACGGTTGTCATAGAATCAGGTTTGATAGCATGAGCATAATTCTGTATTCATGCTCCAATGTCAATTGCCATTACTGAAGCTATTACAACAATTGCCGAGGCGGAACGACGATTTAAACTGTTGCGGACAGAAGATGAGGCATTCTTCTTAGAATGGCAGACCCGTTGTCCAAACCTTTCAAACCCTGAGCAGACGGGAATAAATGAGTTACGACGATGATATTTGTATCAGCGGTCTGAGGAGCATTTATTTAGAGAGAACAGTCACATTGCTGTTAGCATCTCCGCTACTGACCCTTGCAGGCTTTTATGACCCGTTTACCTCAAGCCAGGAACTCTATGCAGCTTTGCAGATTTTGAAGCGGATTGGGCAGGTGATTGGGGAAGCAGGAAGGTAGGGGCGATCGCTCATACTCTAAAATCTAATCCGGATCAATACCTTGCAATCGCCTCAAAGCTCCTTCATTACAAATCAGAGTGTGATTCAAGTCATCCAGAATGCTTTTGTTGGGGGTCAGATCTGCTTCGTTGGGTAGTTATTGCCTTCTGTTGCAGTTTCAAGAGGCTCTGTCGGTAATCACAACCTTGTGAATGCGATCGCCTTCCTGGGATTTACGGATAGTTTGTTTCTAGTCGCGTCGTTTTTCGTAGTACGCAATTCGTGATCAATAGAGCAGTAATCTTTCTCTCTCGTGACTAGATTAGAAAAAAGTTTTGAGAGGGCGATCGCACCATGCACAGTCTCAATACCTGGCAGCCTCAATCTTTACCTACAGAAGCTATAACTCTTCCCGCAGAACTGTACACCTCTGAAGCAATTTATCAGTTGGAACAAAGGCTGATCTTCGGTAAAACCTGGTGCTATGTCGGACATGTAAGTCAGCTTCAGGGTGCAGGTTCATACTTTACGGTAGAGCTTGCCGAACAGCCTTTGATCATAGTGCAAGACCAGTCAAACAATCTACGCGGATTCTTTAACGTTTGCCCTCATCGTGCTGCACCTTTAGCCACAGACAGCGGCAAATGTAACCGTCTCACTTGCCTTTATCATGCCTGGAGCTTTGACTTGGAGGGCAATCTCAAAGGCATTCCTGATATGCAAGAGGCAGAGAATTTTAGTTGGGCAGATCAGGCGCTAACACCCATCCAGGTTGATACATGGGGACCATTTATTTTTGTCAACCTTGACTTGAATGCGCCCCCTTTGGGGACTCAGTTAGGGGAATTGCCAGAGTTATTTAAGTCTTACCAGTTTAATGAATGGGCGAGAGTTCACAGCGTTGACTACTACACCGATACAAACTGGAAGCTGTATGTAGAAAACAACGTGGAAAGTTATCACGAGTTTTCGGTTCACTCCAGCATTGCCAAATACTATAAAGCGACAAAAGCTGAAGCTAGACATCACTACTATTTACAATACGCCCCTTTCCCACCCGATGATGAGTACTACTCAATGGACGCAGATCTGATCTTTTCAGGATTAGGAGAGGTGGAGAAACACGGTAAATGGACCGTTAGTCTGTTTCCTAATTTTGCCTGGATTATTCGTCCCTGGATTGCAATTATTTACCTGATTGATCCACAGGGGCGATCGCGCACTCGTATTCGTTGGGATTGGCTGGTGCCAGATACAGAAGCCGCAAAATCACCCCAAAATTTGGAGCCACTGATTCAGTTTTTTGACAACATTCAGCAAGAAGATCTGCGGCTGTTGCCTGCAATCCAAAAACGGATTCAGTCCTCAGGCTATCGTCCTGGTCGCCTATCGCCCACCCGTGAAGTGGGAACTCACTTGTTCCAAGAATTAGTCATGCGGCACTTGACTCAAACTGTAGATTCTAAGTGATTGGGGCAACTTCACTATCCATTAATTCTTCTAATTCTTCAGAATCTGCTTCACAGGCTTCGGGGTCGAGGATGCACTCAAGCTTGGTGTTAGGCTCATCGGGGTCAAGCGGATTGACGAAAAAAGCCCCTGTTTGCGGCGGCAAGGTTGGGTCGAGCAATAGTTCTGCGATCGTTTTCACCATTCCTGCCAGCGGAATTGCCAAAATTACGCCCAATAACCCGCCAACTTTGCCACCCACCAGCAATGCAGGTAGCACAATAGTGGGGCTCAGTCCTGTCAGGTTGCCCAGAATGCGCGGTGCAAGCAAGTTATCTTTGACTTGTTGAAGGGCGATCGCCGTTCCCACAACCTGCACTGCCAACCACCAATCAATAAATGCCACCACCAGTCCCACAACCACAATTCCCAAGGTTGCGCCAATGAAGGGAATCACTTCCATCAAGCCAATAAATGTGGCAAACACCAGGAAAAATGGAACTCGCAACCACCAAAACGCAAGTGATAAAGTGACTGCCATGAACAGCCCTAACAGCAGTTGTCCTGAGAAAAACCGCTGCAAATTACGCCGAAAGGAGTCGGTCAAGTATTCTTGAATGGGGGGCGCAAAAAAACTGGTGACACCATTCCACAGTCGCTCTCCATCAAGCAACATGTAAAACGAGATCACCAGAATCAGAATTAGATCTACTACCCAGTTAAATGTGCCTAACAGCAGCCCTACTCCACTAGAGGCAATGGTTTCAGCTTGACCCTGTAGCTCAGTCAAAAGCTGCTCCTGCAATAGCGGAATTGCAAATCGTATTTGGTGAACCTTGCTCCAGTTTTGCAGCCCTTCTAACTGTTGTTGCCCAGAAGCGATAAGTTCTGGTGAGTCAACGATGAGTTGTTGTGCTTGAGTCAGAACAGGAGGGGCGATCGTAACTCCAATTAGCCCAACGGCAGCTCCAGCAAGCAGGTAGACCAGTCCAGCAGCGAGTCCACGCGGCATGAGGGTATGCAGTCTTGCAACCAGATAGTTGAGCAAAAAGGCAATTAACCCAGCCGTCACCAAGATGCTGATTAACTCACTAAAATACCTCAATGCATTGAGGGTCATCCATCCTGTAATTAAAATCAGCGCCCAAGTGATGAGAAGTCGCTGTAGTGGCGTAAATAAACGATCCATTATTTTCAATATAAAAACTCAATTCTAGATCTATTACTCTAGACTCACCTGAGCGCCAAGTTGATCCTGCGCCAAAAAAGTTCTATCCATTGGAATAGGGGCCACAGGCTCAGTTAGAGTGAACTTTCCGGCTTCTATCCATTGCTTTAGCTCTAGTGCGACCTGCCGCGACAAAAAGATACTGGCAAGAGGAGCAACTCTTACACTTTTACCGTCAATGGTGAGACGACCCGTTTTCAGCTGAGCATAGCTAACCAACCCGAACGTAGGACGAACTCGTCGCGGAATCGAGAAGTCTACCACAGGAGCTACCAGGTCTTGATCCTGAACAGCACAGCGAACGACGACTTCCTCATTCAAAACGGGTAGCGGAATGCCTACGCCAATCATGATCGACGGTCCGTAGCTTTTGAAATAACAGCCTTTAACCCAACGGGGACTCATCTGTTTTGCATCGCCGATCAGGGCCAGGGTAGCGGCAGGTCCAATAGGGGTACGGTTAGGCAAGCGCTTTTGTAGCGGAAAGTGCTGAGTGCCTTCCCAGGCAACATAGCCTTCACCACCGCCCAGGAAGACGCGAGTGCCAATGCCAATCAGCTTCAAGTCGGGGTCATTCAGCAACGGGGAAACAGCCCCAGGGTTGGAATAAACAGCATTTGCTAGCTGCGGTTGGAGTGGACCTAAGTAGGTGAAGAGAGGGCGATCGCCTCCATTCACCCCAACGATAAAATTTTGGTAGACGTTGCGCGGGTTATACAAATAAAACTGATTGATCGTTTCGCGGGTAATCGTCGTTTCCAGAGAAGCGCGAGAGTAGCAGTCAGTGACCTGCCCGATCGCCCGTAGATGAACCGGTTTGCCCGCAATCAGGTCGGCGATGACATGACCGCCGCCGCGATCGCGCACTGCATTACGGGAGCGAGAATCGCGCTCATCTGCGTCAGCCAATTCGCCCATGCTAGAGTATTCTGTCATTTGGGTTGCGCCCAAATACAGGTCAACCGCGCCAAACCCAGAATAAGCTAGCACCCCATCCATCCAACATTGACGAATCTTGATCGGCGGATCAGTGTGTCCCAGGTTGAGTACCGCGCCTGAAGACTCCATCGGCTCAAAGGTGCCGGTGGTTACTACGTCCACTTCTTTAGCTGCCTGAGTCACGCCTACTTCTTTAACTCGCGCCTTGAGTTCTTCAACCGTCCAAACGACTGCCTGTTGTTGCTTAATTTTGTGATTAATTTCATTAACGGTACGCATGAGTAAAGCGGCTTATTCCTTGAGGCAGTTGTAAATGCAGAGTCAAAAGAGGAAACTCTGTGCAATAGCTTTATCACAATTCTGCAGAGCAATGCAGGTCAAGGCATGGTAAAACCGAACGGAGTTGGGAGAAAACTAAACAGGGGTGGGAGAAAAAGACGAGACGAGACTGGAAGTGAAGGTCCCCACCAGAGACCTCGGCTACTCTTACGAGTTCTGAGCTTTTTGGCGATCGCACTCTGTATTGGTGTCATAGCAGGTTTTCTCATTAGCTTCATTGTTGAAGCCTTTTCGATTAGTTTAGGACAGGGAATTCAGAGTTTGTGTGCGGGTGCCCTGCCCTTGATCGTGATTTCCTACATCACTTACTTCACACCGCTGCTGCAGCCCCCTCGCATCATTCCCACATTCAATATCTACTTCGTGTTTGCCCTATGGACGCTGGCACTGTTCATTTTGTCAGCACTATGGCGAGATGGAGGAAATGATATTCCAGTCGCGGAAATGCTATTTTCATTCACGCTCAGCATGATTTTGTCGATTTCTAATCGAATTTCTTTCGAAGCATTTCTGGCTTGCGCCTACGGCGTTCTCACTGGCTTTCTGCTGTACGTCGCGCTTTCAAATTAACGGGGCAAGGAAATCTCCTACAGAGAGGTGGAGGCGCATAACGCCTCCACCTCTTTCATTTGTAGCTGGTTGAGATGAAGCGGTAACAACTAGAAATCTAGCTCAGTAGACCTCCTGCATGAATCACTTTTTGAAGCGTGAATGGTAGCGCGGCGGAGCCGCGCTACCATTCACGCAGGAAGTCTAGTAAACAGTTCTGCTACAGACAGCGTGAAGCCTGGAATGATATCTTCTCCTTCCAAGCTGTCAGTCAGTTTGAGTAATTTGTCGGGTTAGGCAAGAAGCATCATCGTATTCTTCAGCAATGCCGAGTGGGTCTATGTTTATGCTAACTCCGGTCAGGATTGCCTAAGCGACTAGTTGACTGCGATACCCCGTTTTGCTTGGCGATCGCGAATATGCTCCAGATCGCCCAGCGGAATGGCTGAAATCAGTTGACGCGTATAGGGTTGCTGGGGTGATCGGTAGATTTGGTCGGCGGGTCCCATTTCCTCAATCTTGCCTCGGTTCATTACCATGATGCGATCGCTCATGAACTTCACCACCGCCAAATCATGGGAGATGAAGATGTAAGTGAGTCCAAACTCCTGCTGCAAATCCTTCAGCAGGTTTAGCACCTGCGCCTGCACTGACACATCCAGCGCAGACACCGACTCATCGCAAATGATGAACTTAGGATTCAGCGCTAGGGCACGGGCAATGCAGATCCGCTGTCGCTGTCCGCCAGAAAACTCATGGGGATAGCGATCGATGCACTGAGGGTCTAGTCCTACCCTTGCCAGCAAATCTGCCACTCGTTCTCGCTGGTTGCGACGACTTGCGCCGATTGAGTGAATCTTCAGCGGCTCCATTACCGCTTCGCCAATCGAAATACGTGGGTCCAGTGAACTGAAAGGGTCTTGAAAGATAATTTGCATATCTCGGCGCAGCTGCCGCAACTGCTTTGCGCCCAGCTTTAGCACATCTCGCCCTTCAAAAAAGATTTGACCACCCATCGGCTTTACCAGTCGCAGCAGCGTTCGGGCCAGGGTAGTTTTGCCGCAGCCTGACTCGCCCACCAATCCCAGCGTTTCACCCCGATAGATGTTAAAGGAAACGTCATTCACTGCCATCATGTAGCGTTGAGTCTGCCCAAACATGCCGCGCAGAGGAAACCCAACTTGCAGATTTTGCACCGAAACGAGAGCGTCTTGCCGCTGCAACTCACTTAAGCGCTGGTTGATGTCTGCTTCGCTGACCTCAGCATTCATCCGCAAAGCCTGATTTACGTCCAGTGACTTTTCTCGAATGATTGGCTCACCTGTAGGTGTGGTGGTGACTTCCATGAAGTCCGAGATGGTGGGCAAATAGCGCAGACGACGGTTCGGTTGCGGACGACAAGTTAGAAGTCCTCTGGTGTAAGGATGTTGTGGGTCAGAATAAATTTGCCAGACAGAGCCGCATTCGACAATCTTGCCCTGATACATCACCGCAACCGTATCGGCAATTTCGGCAATGATGCTGAGGTCGTGAGTAATGAAAATCATCGACATGCCCCGGCGATCGCGCAACTCTCGCAGCAGGTCGAGAATGGTTGCCTGCACCGTCACATCCAGCGCTGTAGTTGGCTCATCCGCAATCAGCAGCGAAGGGTTGCAAGAGATCGCCATTGCAATCATCACCCGCTGGATCTGCCCACCCGATAGCTCATGCGGATAGCGTTCTAAAATCGCGTGCTTCTGCCGGTTTATTTCCTGTAAAATTTCCCGTTCCGAAGGCTGCTCAGCCACGGGTGCTGAAGCTCGTCCTGCTCGGACGGGCACATCCGCAACTTTTTTCTGCCATTCCTCCAGACAGCGCTGCTTGAGTTCCTCATCGCTGGGCAACAGCTTTACCTCTTGCAGCAAATTAATTGCCCTACGCCGCGCCTCTGGCACAGGAATATCCTCATGCTGCCGAATCGCCTCAATCAACTGAAACCCACAGGTAAAAACCGGATTCAGCGAACTCAGCGGTTCCTGAAAAATCATTGACACCGCTCCGCCGCGATATCGCTGCATCTGTTCTGGAGCTAAAGCCAACAGATTGATGGGTGCTGCATCCTCTTCCAGGTTGCGAAACCAGATTTCGCCGCCCGTCACCCGACCGGGTGGGCAGGGAATTAACCCCATTACAGCAAGGGAGGTGACTGACTTGCCCGACCCCGATTCGCCCACAATTCCCAGGGTTTGACCACGCTGTACTGTAAATGAGATGCCATCAACCGCTTTAACCAGGCGATCTTCTGCGCGAAACTGCACCTGGAGATTGCGAACGTCGAGAATAGTGTCACTCATGGGAATCAAACAAAAGTCAGCACACGAAATTTAGATGGATCTTAACAGTGTCAACTGGTTTGTGCTGTTAATTTAGGTATGTTTTGTTGGGGGCAGTAGACAGTACTACTTTCCATTCCCATCCTTCATCCCTCTAGTCATATACCCTGCCATCGGGCAACGTTGCGCCTCTCAAGTCTGCCCCCATCAGGTTGGCGCTGCTTAACTCTGCCCGGACCAGGTTGGCGTTAGTTAAATCAGCGTTCGTCAAATTAGCTCTGGCAAAGTAAGCATCAACCAGTTCTGCCTCCCGTAGATTGGCCCCCTGGAGGTTTGCCCGACTTAAATCAGCCCGAGTTAACCGAACTGCGATCAGCATTGCCTGCCTCAAGTCTGCTTTGATTAGCTTGATGTCCGGCATTACGGCTCCCTGGAAATTTACGCCTGCCAGGTCAGCTTCGGTCGCATCAGCTCGCTCTAGCTTAGCGTTTGCCAGGTTGGCTCGACGTAGATTTGCGCCCACCAGCTTTGCTTCGGTTAGGAATGCTCCTTTCAAGCTAGCTTCATCCAGATCGGCTTCGCTCAGATCGGCTCCCCGCAGTGTTGCTTCGCTTAAATTTGCACCCCGCAAATCAACTCTAGAGAGATTTGCGCCTGTCAGGTTTGCGCCGCGCAAGTCTGCCTTCCGCAAGTTTGCGCCACGCAGGTTGGTGCTGTAGCGGCGATTTTCTTCGCGCATGTTGGCTCCCCACAGGCAGGCTCCGGTCAAGTTTGCGCCGCTCAAGTTGGTGTTGCGTAAATCTGCATCGATCAGGTTGGCATCCAGTAAATTCGCCAGGGTCAGGTCAGCACTACGGAGGTCGGCACTTTGCAGCATGGCTCCGTGCAGGTCGGCATCGCGTAACTTAGCCCCGATTAAGTCGGCTTGGCTCAGGTTGGCACCACTCAACCGGGTAGACAACAAGTTTGCCTTGCTTAAAGTGGCTCGATTGAGATAGGCAAAGACCAAAATTGCATTGTGTAAGTCTGCTTGGCTCAAGTCTACGCCGATTAAATCTGAACCTGATAGGTCTGCTCCAGATAGGTTTGCACCCACAAATTTTGTTTCACCAGTTGCATATCGACTGAGCAGTTCACTTGCATTCATGTCCGCAGTGTTCCGAGAACGGTTGAATCTGATTGGTTGGAATAAAAGATTTTTGGCTAAGCCTAATTCTTGAAGAGATCTTCAACTGCGGTTAAAAAGGCTTCATAAGCCTGTTGATGAGAGTTTTGTCGCTCTAGTGAACTGTCAAGAATGGTGCTAGGAATCACTGGTGAGTTTAGTCCAGGTTGGGGATAGTCTAATGGGTTAGATGGTTCAGCAACGGGTGCAGTTGGTGGATATCCCTGAATTGGGAGCTGGGGTGGGGAGTTGATTTGAGTTGTAGAAGTGGAACGGGGCGATCGCTCAACCATCTGAGTTGAGCTGGGCATCTGCATTTGCTGCAGACCAGCAGCATAAAAGGGTTTGGCAGCTCGGAGAATAGCACCTGCTGCTTGATGGTACTGATCAGGCTCCGCTAAAGCTTTAGCCGTATTTTCTAGCTTTACCTGAAGCTCATTCAAGCTGAGATGATTGAGGAACAGGTCACGCAAGAGGTCATCCAGAGTTTGTAACTTGAAGGCCGTCCAGCTTTCATCATTTTGGTCAAACTGATCATAAAGTGTGGAGAAGATCAGAACTTTGGCCCTGAGTGGATTGGTCTGTTTCATTAATTCCAGGCGCAGATCAAACCAGTCAAAGGAGCGCCTGATCTGCTCAAGCACCTGTGGATTGGAGTCGGGGTTAAATTTGGGAGCAGTCGTAAGCTTTGAGGGAAAGGTAGGAAGCTGGGGCAGATTGGTAATTTGAATAGGCTCTGGCTGGTCCATGCTATCGGGCAGAAGTTCGTTGTAGAGCGGCCCAAAGGTGACGACAATTTTGTTGGCGATTGGAGTGTACTTTGACTGGCGATTGAGCGTCTTAACGATGCTGTAGAGGACGTTTTTCAGCTCTTCTAACGTAGGTGCCAGTTCGTGAATGTGCTGAACTAAATTGAGGAAATCAATATTGTCTAGAATCGCTGGATTATTTTCCCAGTGATTGCCGCTGGCGCAAAACAACAGCTTTTTGATACCTAGCTGCTCGCGATCGCGAGCTAGCTCCCGTGCAATTTTGCGGTAATGGCTTTGGAGTGACACCTCTTGAGGCAGCGGCTCATAGTCGGGATAGGCTTTCCTCAGCGCGTTGGTGATGGCATTGGCGACTAGCGTATATTCTGCTTGCTTGTTTAAGGTTTTGACTACTCCGTTCAAGAAAAGCCTGAGTTGCTCCACCGTAGGGGCGGTATCCAGCAGGCTTTCCAGTAAGTTTCGCAAGTCAAACTCATCTAGACGAGCCTGATTGCTCTCCCAGATATCCGTACAGGCATAGACGAGCAGCTTCTTAATTCGCGTCAGGTTTTGATCCTGCGCCAACTCCTGTAAGACTTCATTAAGGGAGCATGGGGTTGCCATTGTTTCCTCTAGAAAAAATGCACCAAAAAAATTTACTTGATCACTTTTTCCAACGTCAGACCGATTTTATCGGGAACTTTAGGTAGAATGCCAAGACCAGTCTGCGCCAAATCGAGCTACATTCGATTTAAAAACACTTTCTTTACACCATCTTTAAATAAGCTGCCCCAGATACTACTGAACCTGAGGATGAATTTGGGTGTAGAAGAGCTTAGAACATCTCTTTCGTACGGAACTTCTACAACAGTGATCCGACAGGTCGTTCAGAGAAGTCCGTTCGGACAAGTCTGTTTGGACAAGTCTATCGATGTGGGCAGGATGAGACAGCGCGAAACCTATTGCTCACCTAAGATTCGCTGGGTCACGCAGTCGCTTTGCCCAGCCTGTATGAAGTAATTTTGAGAGCTACCACGACGTATCATTCGTGGATAGCAGCGCTAACTGGTTCCCACTTCTAGCTCTAATTTCTAAAAGTCGTTTGTCAGCTTTGACTGAAGCCGGACACTCAACCCGTTCGCGATCGCACCCTTCTACCTACGTACACCCATTGTAGAGGTATTATAAGCTTCATTTTCATGACTACAGCTATATCTTTAGTGCAGTAGGATGAGGGCGGAAGTTGAGACCACCGGGGGGAAGAACTACGCGCTCTCTTAGAAGGTTAAGGATTTCTAGCTATTCCAATGGTCGCATTCTAATGATGACGATCGCCCTGCTGACCTTTCTGTCCTATGGGGTCCTGGTCGTTAGTCTAGTGACACAGCAGTTCATGGTTTCTACGTCCAGACTTTTAACCGATCCGTTTTTGCAGCTACCGACCGAAAACTCGGTGCAGGTAGTTTGGTTTACAGAATTTGAGGGCGATCGCCACCAGGTGGAGTATGGAGAAAATTTTGAGCAAACGGCGATCGCAGCCACCACTAAGCTGAGCCGAGTCCGAGAAGATCAGAAATCTCGGGTTGGCGAACAAACCGAAGATGGACAGATTTACAACGCGCCAGTGATGCGGGATATTTGGCGACACGAAACTGAAATCATAGGGTTAACTCCCAACATTCGAGTGCCCTATCGGGTGAAGAGTACGGAGGGAATTGGAACGGTTAGCAGCGATGAGTTCACCCTTGCCGCCCGCCCCCAAGCAGGCACGCCGCTCAAAATTTTGCTGACTTCCGATCACCAGTTGATGCCGCTCACGCCAACAAATCTGCAAAAGGTGGTAGAAACCGTTGGGCGAGTCGATGCGGTGTTTGCGGCGGGCGACCTGATTAATATTCCCGATCGCGCTTCAGAATGGTTTGACGACAATCGGGGTGGGGCATTTTTCCCCAGCCTCCAGGGACGCGCCAATCAACAGCTAGATCAAGACGACCTAAAAATTTCCTCCAATGGTGGAGAAATCATTCAACATGCACCATTATTTACGGCGATCGGCAATCATGAGGTGATGGGTCGATTTTCGATGGAGTCTGACTTAAACGAGCAGTTCAACGATCCTTACCCTCAGCAGGCGGCTGAACAGCTTTATGCTCAAATCAAGACCCAAAATTCTGCTCAGAGCAATACTCAAAACGCGAAGCAGCTTGACCCTAAAGAGCAACAGACCCGCGAACTGTGGCTAAAAGACAACACGTTCAATACAGATACCTATCAAGAGATTTTTACCCTGCCAGAGAGTCAATCGGGTGGCGAAAAGTATTACGCTGTGAGCTTTGGTGATGTGCGGCTGGTGGTGCTATACGCCACTAATATTTGGCGCGTTCCCAGTCTGGAGCCAAATGCTAAAGGCAGATACCGGGAGCGGCAGGATGACCTGGATGACTCGACTCGCTGGGGCTATGGACAGCATATTTTTGAGGCGATCGCCCCAGGCAGTCCGCAATATATTTGGCTGGAGTCAGAGCTAAACAGCCCAGAATTTCAGCAAGCTAAATACAAAATCGTCATGTTTCATCACCCTCCTCATTCCCTGGGTGACAATATCGTTCCGGCTTACACCGATCCGGTGCAACTCATTGACCGCGATGTTGAGGGGCACATTCAGTCCGTGCGCTATGAGTATCCCAAAGAGGCAGACTATCTGATTCGAGATGTGGTGCCGCTGCTGGAGCAGGCAGGCGTTCAGCTTGTATTTTACGGACACTCCCATTTGTGGAATCGCTTTGTCGACGCCAGCGGCATAAATTTCTTGGAATCCTCTAATGTCGGCAACACCTATGGAGCCTACCAAGAAAAGCAGCGGGACGTACCCACTGGTTACCAGGAAGAATATGTCGCAACGGGTGATCCAAATAACCTTCAGCCCGTTGTTCCTAGCCTTGCTCCCCTACAGGGAGCCAATGGTCAGTTCTTGCCCTATATTTCCAGCAATAACATCACTGTTTTTAGCATTCTGGATACGGAGACGGGAACTGTGGACAGCTACCGCTTTGATGCAAAACAGCCAGAACAAGGGGTAGCCAAGTTTGACGAATTTTCACTAACAGAAGGTCGAGAGTAAGGGTATTAGCCGCCAGTCATTTTCTATATAAAGCTGAATATTTTGGAGCGTGTCCTGCGTACGCAGGACACGCTCCAAAATATTCAGCCTTGAAGAGTCAGAATTACAACAATGGGCTAATACGATTTCGGTAAGCAGCAATGTCTAAGCCAGTGCCACTATTTGCCGTTGCTGGATCGATCGCCGCTTCTAGTGCCTCAATGCGAGCGTCCGTTGCGGGGTGAGTACTCAGGAAAGTCGGTACGGAGCCTTGCCCCATTAGTTTTTCCATGAACGCAACCATTCCACTGGGAGCATAGCCTGCTGATCGGAGCGTTTCTAGCCCGACGGCATCTGCTTCGAGTTCGTCCTGGCGACTGTTAGGTCGGCTGATCGCGAGTTCTACGCCAATGTTGACGGCGGTGTTGCGGTCAAGTCCGGCGGCGCTTGCAACCCCAGAGGCGATCGCCCGCTGCCGCATTTGTTGAACCGCGTGTCGCTCTGAGATATGACCAATTTCATGGGCAATGACGCTGGCTAGTTGCGACTCATTGTCTGCAGTTTTGATCAAACCTGTGGTGACGTAAACATAGCCACCCATCGTTGCAAAAGCATTCACCTGATCGTCACTCACGACCTGGAAAGTATAGGGAATATCAGGGCGTCCACTATTAGGGACTAATTGCTGCCCAATATCATCCACGTATTCATTAATGCTGCTGTTGGTGTAGCGTCTAAACTGTTGGCTAAGTAACTGCTGATTAATCTGTCCGCCTAACGTAACTTCCTGGTTATCAGACAGGCTAGAAAGCTGAATCACCTGAATTCCGCGAAAAATCAGATCGAGCCAGGGAATTGCTTGTCCAGGTTGGGGCGTACCGATGATGCATCCCAGTGATACGATGACCGAAATTAAGCCATAAAACCAGCGCCGACGGATTTGGTAGGAGAGGCGAGAAAGAAGCTGGGACATAACAGGTTTATGAAGCGAATGGTAGAAGGATTTACTAAAAAGTTCTAGAAAGCAAGGACGAAATCTTGGATACTTATGTTGCCATTCTAAAATTTCTGGTGGCATTCAATTTGGGCTTGAGGGGTTGTAGTGATGCCCAGTTGTGATAGGCTGACCAGTGTTAAATCAGTGTTCTTGGGCTTTTAAGGCGATCGCCCCAAAGCAGAATGCTGTCATAGGTTTGAGATGCGTCTGATGGCTATTCTGGATTCCCAAGGTCGATTATTTGGCAAACTCAGCATCCTGGACATTGGGGCTGCTCTGATTATTTTGCTAGTTGTGGCAGGTATTTTTCTGTTTCCTGGCACGTCTGGCTCTGTGGCTCAGTTAGGCATTCCCACCAAGCCGATTGAGGTCGATGTGATGGTGCGAGGGTTGACGGTTGCTGACCCTGAAGGTCTGCTGGCAGATCTGGAGGAAGCCGGAGAAACCAGCATCATTATTCGGAATCAGCCGTTTGGACGAGTCGACATTAAATCAATTCGGACTTTGCCCAGAACAGTTGCGACGCCCCAGCCTGATGGTTCCGTTACTGCGCTGGATGACCCCAGACCGGAGCTAGATTTTACAGTAGACATGCTGATGACGCTGGGTGGCGATGCCGAAATCACCAGCGATGGTCCGGTTTTAGGTAACAACAAGGTCAAAATTGGGGTGCCGATTGAGGTCGAAGGCCCAACCTACCGATTCAATACCTCCGTTGTGGGCGTGCGGGTGCTAGAGGAATAAGCTTACCAACAAGTTACCAACAAGGCGATGTGGCGATCAGGGTTGCGGCAGCTTCGTGACTGAGCGGTTCTGAGAAAAGGTAGCCCTGCCCGTATTCGCAATCCAGCGATCGCAACATTGCTAACTGTTCTTGAGTTTCAATGCCTTCAGCGATCACGGTCATGCCTAAGTTGTGGGCCAGCGTGACGATGGCACGAACGATTTCATTATTTTCCTCGTCTAGCCCAATGCGGCTAACAAAAGATTGGTCAACCTTAAGCGTGTCTGCCGGAAAACGGTAAAGATGGCTGAGCGAAGAATAGCCTGTACCAAAGTCGTCGATGCCTAACCGTACATTCAGCGCTTTAATCTGCCCAAGGGTGGCGATCGCCGCTTCAATATCCTCCATCACCATGCTTTCTGTGATTTCTAACTTTAGAGTTTGAGCATCTAGCCCGGTTTCTGCCAGGACACATTCAACCTGGTTGATCAAATTGGGCTGAGCAAACTGCCTGCTAGAGAGATTAACGCTGATCACCATCGGTGGATCAGCCGGAAACTGCTGCTGCCAGGTTCGCAGTTGTTGACAGGCTTGCAGCATTGCCCAATAGCCAACTGAGGTAATCAAGCCGCTATCTTCAGCGATCGGAATGAATTCCGCTGGTGAGATCAGTCCGTGTTTAGGATGCTGCCACCGAGCTAGTGCCTCAAACCCAGTAATCTTACCTGTTTGGAGCGACACCAGCGGCTGATAGTGTAGGCGCAGTTCTTGTCGCTCTACGGCTCGCCT
Organism: Leptolyngbya sp. FACHB-671; assembly: GCF_014695745.1. Lineage (NCBI taxonomy): Bacteria > Bacillati > Cyanobacteriota > Cyanophyceae > Leptolyngbyales > Leptolyngbyaceae > Leptolyngbya > Leptolyngbya sp. FACHB-671. The sequence goes on from NZ_JACJOV010000170.1 coordinate 109,910, forward strand.
CAAGTCAGTTTCGATTTGCAGCAGCGTCACGGCTTGTACTCGCATACTCGGCTGAAACAGGGCATAGCGTGCCCGCCCTAGACTTTTGGCGTGATACATTGCTGTTTGAGCATCGCGCAGCAGATCGTCAGACCAAACATAGCCTGTAGAGCTGAGCGCAATGCCAATGCTGGTTGTCAAACAAACTTCGTGGGCATCAATTTCAAACGGTAAGTTGAGCTGAACTTGTAGGTGATGTGCCGCCCAGCTTGCCTGATCGGTAGACTGCACCTCGCGCAGCAGGATAGCAAATTCATTACCTCCCACCCGTGCTAGGAAATCCTGGCAGCCGATGCCGGTTTTGAGCCGATCGGCAATTTTGACCAGCAGGCGATTGCCATTCTTAGAACCTAATTTCTTATTGACAGACTTAAACCGATCAAGATCCAAAAACAGGACAGCAAACCCATCTTGCTTGTACTGATTGGTTTGCCGAACGCTGCACTCTAGCTGCCGCATAAACAAGGCACGATTGGGCAAGCCCGTGAGGCGATCGCGAAATGCGGAATAGTGCGATCGCCAAGCTAGCAGAATTCCCCCTGCCACAATCAACCCCACGATTTGCGTCAGTAGAATGCCTTTTAGCAGCAACAAGACTAGCCCAACCCCAACTGAGACACCTAGTAGAACAGGTTGCAGCGAAAAAGTGGTAACGCCACTCAGGTTGCTCAGCTTTGAGCGGATTAAATTAGGAAATCCAGATAAGTTGGAAACCACAGAGATTTAGAATAAGCCAAAACTGTAAACAACTTTTTCTTTTAATCGAAATGTAATCAAATGTAAATGATATGCAAGATCGGGTTGATTAAAAAAATCTCCTTTTCCCTTTTTCCATTCCCCCTTCCTAACCCCTACACAATCTCGAAGTCCTGGCAAAATTAAAAGTATTGTTTCAGTGAGGCAGTTCGATTGAAAGTTGTGCCTGAGCAGCGTATCTCTATTTCCCTGTCGAGCGTGTTGCTCATTTTTGGGATCATCCCGCTGCTAATCGTACTGTGGCAACTGCGAAGCCTGATCGTGCTGTTGATGATCTCGGTTGTGCTGGCAGCGGCGATCGCCCCTGTAGTGGATTGGGCCGAGCGGTGGCGGATTCCTCGCTGGCTCACAGTTGTTTTGGTATACCTCGCCCTGATTGGTGGACTAACTGGGGTCAGTCTCTTGATCGGCCCAACCGTCTTTACCCAGATCGAGCAACTGATCAGGCAGTTGCCCATCTACATCAACAACGTACTCGCTGTTGTAGAAGATCGGCTGTTTACCCTAAACAACACCCGTCCAGAACTGGTCAACCAGATTGAGCAGTTTCTCAATTTTCAGGGAATCACTGCTTGGGTGATCCGATCGAGTCAGCAGCTACTAATTCGGTCCTACAGTCTGACTACAGGGATCGTGGGTGGAGCTTTTAGCCTAATTCTGTCGATATTTGTCTCAGGCTACATGCTTTCCGATAGCCGCACCTTGATTAATAGTTTGACACGCCTTCTGCCAAAGCCTTGGGATGAGCGACTGGCTGCACAGGTTGACCCCATTGCCTATCGAATCGGTAGCTATATCCGTGGGCGAGTACTAGTTTCAGCAATTTTAGGGGTGGTGATTACCACTAGCTTGAGCTTTCTTGGACTCTCGGATTTTGCGTTGGGTTTGGGGGCGATCGCCGGGGTCACCAACCTGATTCCTTTCCTCGGCCCGATTTTGGGTGCTGTCCCTGCTTTAGTTGTAGCCCTCTCCCAAGGCTGGTGGACCTTACTCTGGGTATTCCTGCTATTTGTAATCATTCAAAATGTCGAAACCTACGTGCTAGACCCGTTGCTAGTTGGCAGTTCAGTTGGAGTTCATCCGCTGTATCAACTGCTGGCAGTACTAGGTGGCACTCAGGTTCTAGGAATCATTGGCGCAATCATTGTGCCTCCCTGGGTCGCTGGAGCCGCCGTTTTGTTAGAAAATCTCTACCTGCAACCCAAACTTGCGGCTGAAAGGCAGGCGAGGATCAGCTCAGACAGTCCAACATCGGACAGTCCAACAACCGTTGCTTTAACAAAATAGGAACTTATCTATTCTGGTTCAGCCAGGTCACCAAATCAGTCTCATCAGAAAAATCGAGCAGCGCTTCCCCTAGCTCTTCTACCCGCTGAATTGGAAGATTGCGAATCTGTGCTTCCTGATCAGAATTAAGCTGCCCTAAGCGGCGGTGAAGTTGACGCAGAATAACAGAGACTTCACCTTGCTGAATGCCCTGCTGAATGCCCTGCTGAATGCCCTGCTGAATGCCTTGTTCCATCCAACTTGTAACGATCTCCATGACTTGCTCTCGCTCGGTTAGCCCCAGTTTATCAATCTCAGCCTGGAAAGTTTGTTCTTCGGCTGCGTTTAACTTTAGATAGGTATCGACAAATCCAGAAATCAACTGCATTCGAGCCGGATCAAGGCGCAAGGTTGCTAGTAAGCGCAAGCATTCTGCCTTCACTTTGGGTCTATCCTTTGGAGCAATCTTCATTTTTGCCATCAGTGCAGCAGCAACGGGATTACGCCGTTGAAGGAAGTCTCGCCAGTTCAGGCGATTAAGCTGAATTGCAGCGTAGTTAAAATCGAGAATTTTGCGATCGGGAAACTGCACTTGATAACGGGACGGCTCTGCTCGCTGAGGTGCATCAAAGGAGAAAATTACGACTGGGTAAACTGGCAGCTGATATTTTTCGTGAAGCCGAGCGAAGTAGTGAAACATTCGTCTGGCAAACTCAGCTTGAGCTTTGGACTGATTTTCCAGATGAATCAGGAAACAAGTTTCTTGTCCTTGAAATCGAACTTTTGCCAGCAGGTCAACCTCTCGACGCTCCCCTGAAGTTAGGTCTGTGAAGATTTCCTGATTGAGAAATGTGATGGAATTGGGTTCTAAATAGGCAAAAACTTTGGGTAAGAATAGCTGAATAAACTCGGCAAAAAAGGTGGAAAGCAATTCCTTAAACAGCCGATCGTGGTCAATCATGCTATTGCTTGATCCGGTCAATCGAAGTGGCTGATGGTCGAGCAGAATTTTGAGCGGGAAAGAACTTCAGTGCCGAATTTGTGACGGATAGCTGCACGGATTGTCCTACAGCAAGCAGCATGGAGGTAGGCGTGCGGGCTTGAAGGATGCGGCCTGATGAGGTGTAGAGACGGTAGCTGTATTCCCGTCCCAGAAATTGGCGATCGCCCACTGTCGCGTTCCCTTCAGCATCGGGATGCAGAATCAGGTCTTCCTGCCGAATCATCAGGTCGCCACTTATGTTTTCCGGTTCTGAAGGGCGATCGCAACTGCAAGCGCAAACAACACTGTCTGCATCAAAGTGACCAATTTCGGTTTGCCACCTTTGGTTGTGGTATTGGGCAGGCACAAAATTAGCCTGAGTCACAAAGTCAGCCACAAAGCGTGAGGCAGGTTCCCGGTAGATTGCCTCGGGGGTACCAATCTGTTCCAGGTGCCCTTGTCGCATCACAGCAACCTGGTCAGAAATAGAGAGGGCTTCTTCCTGGTCATGGGTGACAAAGATGCCAGAAGTGCCTGTTTTCTTGAGAATATCTCGGACTTCCTGTCGCAAATAAAGTCGCACTTGCACATCTAAGTTGCTTAGCGGTTCGTCGAGCAGCACCAGGGTTGGACGCGGGGCTAGGGCGCGAGCTAGGGCGACTCGCTGCTGTTGACCCCCAGAAAGCTCGTGGGGATAGCGGTTTTCCATGCCCTGCAAGCCAACCAGGGCGATCGCCTCAATCGTTCGCTCTTGCCACAGTTTTTTGCTGTCTCGCTGCTTCAAACCAAACGCGACATTCTCGGCGATGTTTAAGTGAGGAAATAGGGCAAAATCCTGAAACACCATGCCAATCGAGCGATTTTCGGGCGCGATCCAGGTGCCATTTCCGGCAACGAGCCGTCCGGCTAGCTCAACCCGTCCGGCTTGGGGTGACTCAAACCCCGCAATCATCCGCAGTAGAGTCGTTTTGCCGCAGCCAGAAGGCCCCAACAGCCCCAACACATCTCCTTCCTGCAAAGTAAGCGTTATATCATTGACTGCAGGCGCGGCAGCCCTGGAAAACTGCTTTGTGACGTTTTCGAGATGCAGGATGGCAGAGGGCAGCATAGAGGCGCAGTTTGAATTGTTCACCCTTCCCATCATTCATAACTCCGGCTCCGTAGTAAAGTAGGATTTGCCAGAAATTCTCATCAAGGGCGATCGCCTGGAGGGGTGGAGTGTCTTTATTATCTAGACGAGCTGAGCGTCGCGCTGTCGCGTTTCGGCTACCGCTGGGTGGTTGGACGCTGCTGGTTTGGGCGATCGCTTGCCTGATCTCGGTTCCGGTCATTTTTGTTGTAGGCAGCATTTTTACGCCCGCTGCGGATGTCTGGAGTCACCTTGCTTCAACCGTTTTGCCCCGTTATGTGATGAATTCTTTCTGGCTGATGCTGGGTGTAGGCAGTGGCGTTTTGCTGATCGGGGTTGGAACGGCCTGGCTGGTGACGATGTGCCGCTTTCCGGGTAGCCGCTGGCTAGAATGGGCACTGTTGCTGCCTTTGGCGGCTCCAGCCTATATCCTGGCTTACACCTACACGGAACTGCTGGAATTTTACGGGCCAGTACAGCGATCGCTCAGAAGCCTGTTTGGATGGCAGACGGTGAATGATTACTGGTTCCCAGACATTCGTTCAGTTTGGGGTGCGATCGCCATGCTGACGTTGGTGCTCTATCCCTACGTTTACCTGCTGGCGCGGACTGCCTTCCTGGAGCAATCGGTTTGCACATTGGAAGCTAGCCGCAGTTTGGGGTGCAATCCCTGGCGCAGCTTCTTGAAAGTGGCTTTGCCATTGGCACGTCCGGCGATCGCCGCAGGAGTAGCTTTAGCGCTAATGGAGACTTTAAGCGACTTTGGCACGGTTCAGTTTTTTGCGGTAGACACCTTCACTACGGGCATCTATCGCACCTGGTTTGGCATGGGTGAACGTCAGGCTGCTTCTCAGCTTGCGGCTTGTCTGATGCTGTTCATTTTGGGGCTGATTTTGCTAGAGCGCTGGTCACGCCGTCAGGTGCGCTACTACCAAAGTAGCAGTGTGCGGCAACCGCCAAACCGTTACATTTTGCGAGGAATTCGAGCCGCGATCGCCCAAATTGCTTGCCTGATACCCCTTTGTTTGGGTTTTGTCGTTCCAACTGCGCTCTTGTTGCATATGACTATCAAGAATGCAGATGTAACGATTACCGATCGCTTTTGGCAGTTTGCCAGCAACAGCTTTACTCTGGCGGGGCTGACAGCAGTTTTAGGTGTGGCGATCGCCCTGATTGTGGCTTACGGGGTGCGGCTGCGTCCCACTCCTGCAATGTCTCTAGCAGCCCGGATTGCGGCGATGGGCTATGCCATTCCCGGTTCAGTCATTGCCGTTGGTGTACTGGTTCCGATTGGGCGATTAGACAATGCCCTGGATGCCTGGATGCGCTCAACGTTTAACATCTCTACGGGACTGTTGCTCAGCGGCACGATCATTGCACTGGTCTTTGCCTACCTGGTGCGCTTCCTGGCAATTTCACTGGGCACCGTTGAGGCGAGTCTGGGCAGAATTAAACCCAACCTGGACGATGCGGCGCGATCGCTAGGGCACAACCCCACCAGCACATTGCTACGAGTTCATGCGCCCCTCCTAGGCAGCGGACTACTCACCGCCGCCATTCTAGTGTTTGTTGATGTCATGAAAGAGCTTCCGGCAACGCTGATTGTTCGCCCCTTCAACTTCGACACGCTGGCGGTGCAGGTCTATCGCCTAGCGGCAGACGAACGGCTAGCAGAAGCTTCTGCCCCAGCGCTAGCCATCATCCTGGTGGGAGTCTTGCCTGTAATTTTGCTGAGTCATCAGATCAATCACAGTCGGGGCGATCGCCTCAACTGAAACTCAAATTTTTCATCGTTTAAGGGGTTGATTGAATATGAAATCCAAAATTTTAGTATTGAGTGGGGCGATCGCCCTTTGTCTATTGGCTTTCGGCTGTACTCGGGCAAAACCCGAACAACAGTTACTCGAAAATAAACAGTGCCCTGAATGTGATCTGCAAGGAGCCGAGCTAAGCCAGGCTGATTTGAGTCAGGCAGATTTAACCAAAGCAGTTCTAAACACGGCTGTCTTATCTGGCGCAGACCTGACTCTGGCAAACCTGAGCGGGGCCCTGCTCGACAGCGCCGACCTCAGCAACGCCAAGTTAAATGACGCAAACCTCAGCAGTGCAGGTTTATCAACTGCAAACTTGAGTGGGGCAGACTTGAGCGGCGCGAATCTCAGCAACGCCTTCTTAAGAAATGCCGACTTGAGCAATGCCAACCTCAGCGGAGCCGACTTGAGCAACGCTGACCTGAGCGGCGCAAATTTGCAGGATGCCAATTTGGAAGGCGCGACCTTTAAAGGAGCAATTATGCCGGATGGGAGTATTAGGGATTAGGGGTTGAGGTTGGGTTTGGGAAATTAGGTTGAGGGGTTGCGGCTCAATATCGTTTTGTGGCTGGCAATGCCTTGTAAGGGCAAACAGGCGATCGCTCCCCCAACTAAGGTGACTAATCTACAGCTGAACTACGTGAAGTCCGCTTATTTCCCTAACCTCCAATCCTTAACCCTTAACTCCCTTCTTGAAAGATTCAAATATGCTGCTAACAGAGTCATTTAAACTGAGTGTATAAATGATGCGCTAGACAAACTTTTTATAAACATGGTTCAGGCACCTTTGCCCGATAACGAAGCTGTCAGGGTCAAAGCATTGTGTCAACTGAATATTTTAGATACGGCACCTGAGCCTGCTTTTGATGATTTGGCTCGTTTGGCGGCTTACATTTGCCAAACCCCAGTTGCCCTAGTCAGCCTGGTGGATAGCGATCGCCTGTGGTTCAAGTCAAAAGTTGGCTTAGATACCTCAGAAATTCCCAGGGATGCGACGTTCTGCGCCCAGGCAATTCTCCAGACTGGGCCGCTGTTGGTGAATGATGTGCAGCAGGATGAGCAGTTTGTCCATATTCCCTTAGCTCAGGCTGACCCAGCAGTGCGCTTTTATGCAGGGATGCCCCTGGTTACTGGCGAGGGGTATGGGTTAGGAACCTTGTGTGTGCTGGACTATGTACCCCGTCAGCTAGATTCTGCTCAGTTAGAGGCTTTGCAAGCGCTGGCAAGGCAAGTGATGGCTCAGTTAGAACTACGCCGCAGTCTGGCTGAGCTGACCGAAACCCAAACTCACAGCAGCGATATTTTGGAGAGCATTACGGATGCGTTTTTGGCGCTAGACGACGAGTGGCGCTTCACTTACATCAATCATCAAGCAGAAGTGCTGCTACACCGAAGCCGCACTGAGTTGTTGGGTCGATGTATTTGGGAAGAATTTTCTGATCTGGTTGATTCAGCCCTTTATCAAAAGTATCAGCAGGCTGTGGAAACTCAAACCAGCGTCGAGTTTGAAGAATTCTACCCGCCGCTGGAGACTTGGTTTTCAATTCATGCTTATCCTTCTAAACAGGGTTTATCTGTTTACTTTGAGGATATTAATGCGCGAAAACAGGCTGAGGCAGCATTGCGAAGTTCAGAAGAGCGGTATCGACTGCTGTTTGAGAACAATCCCCAGCCAATGTGGGTGTATGACCTGGAGACGCTTGCGTTCTTGGCAGTAAATCGGGCAGCGATCGCCCACTATGGCTACTCTCAGGAAGAATTCCTATCCATGACTCTGTGTGACATTCGCCCACCCGAAGACATTCCAGTACTGCTGCAAAATGTTGCGAACTTGACTTCTGGCATCGGACAGGTAGGGCTTTGGCAACATTGCAAAAAAGACGGCAGCTTGATCGATGTGGAAATCACGGTTCACGACCTGATTTTTGCTGGAAAGCAGTCCGTGATGGTCTTGGTCAATGATGTCACCGATCGCCGTCGAGCAGAGCGATCGCTGCTAGAAACAACGCTCCTCCAGCAAGCCATTCTAGACAGCGCAAACTACACGATTATTTCAACGGATATTAACGGCATCATTCGTACCTTTAACCGAGCCGCAGAGCGAATGTTAGGTTACAGTGCCGACGAAATGGTAGGAAAGGTTACACCTCTCCCGATCCACGACATTCAGGAAGTAGAGCAACGAGCCAGGGAACTGAGTGAAGAACTGGGAGAGCCGATCGCTCCGGGTTTTGAATGCTTTGTTGCCAAAATTAAATCGGGTGGAGTTGAGGAACGAGAATGGACTTATATTTGCAAAGATGGTTCTCGCTTTCCAATCGTGCTTTCAGCCACAGGGCTGCGTGACTCCGATGGAAACCTGACTGGCTTTTTGGGCATCGGTAGCGACATCAGCGATCGCAAGCAGGCAGAAGAAATGCTTCAGCTACAAAGTCTGCGATCGCAGCTTTTTGCTGAAATTAGCCTGAAGATTCGCCGATCACTCCAACTTGGCGAAATCCTGCAAACAGCCGTTACCGAGGTACAAAAGATCTTTCAGTCCGATCGCGTATTGATATTTCGGCTTGACTCAGAAAGCAAGGGACAGGTGATTCAGGAGGCAGTTGCGCCAGGGTGGTCATCTACCCTAGATCTAAAAGTTCAAGATGATTGCTTTGGAGCAGACTATCTCAGAAAATATCGGCAGGGACGCGTCTACACCGTCAACGACGTTGGTACGGCAAAGTTAGAACCCTGTTTGGTGCATTTTTTGGAATACCTTGACGTAAAGTCAAAGCTGGTAATGCCAATTTTGCTCAAGGATCAGTTTTGGGGTTTGTTGATTGTCCATCAGTGCGATCGCCCCCGCCAGTGGACACCCTCAGAAATTGAATTAACGCAGCAGTTGGCAGACCAGATCGGCATCGCTCTAGCTCAGTCTCAGATGCTAGAGCAAGCCAACCTTCAAAGCCAGGAGCTTGCTCGCTCTAATGCTGATTTGGAGCAGTTTGCCTACGTCGCCTCCCACGATTTGCAAGAGCCGTTGCGAATGGTTGCTAGCTATCTGCAACTGCTAGAGCGGCGCTATCGAGGGCAGCTTGACGACACGGCAGATGAGTTTATTAACTACGCCGTAGATGGTGCGATGCGAATGCAGACCTTGATCAATGACCTGCTCGACTATTCTCGCGTTGATAGTCGCGGCAAGTCCTTTGTGTTGACCCCCTGCTCTGCTATTTTGGATCGGGCGATCGCCAACCTTCAAACCACAATCAAAGTCGCTCACGCAAACGTCACCTGTGGACCTCTCCCCGAAATCATGGCAGATGCCACCCAACTGACCCAACTGTTTCAAAATTTGATTAGCAATGCCATCAAATTTTGCAGCAACCAACTACCTCAGATCCACATCAGCAGTCAGCGTCGTGCAGATGCATGGCTATTCTCCGTGCAAGACAACGGAATCGGGATAGACTCAGAATATGTTGATCGAATTTTCTTAATATTTCAACGATTGCACAGTCGTGGCGAGTATCCCGGCACTGGCATTGGGTTGGCAATTTGTAAAAAGATTATAGAGCGTCACGGTGGAAGCATCTGGGTTGAATCGCAGCCTGGACAAGGCTCAACCTTCTACTTCACTATTCCAGACAGGGGAGGGAACTCGGCATGAGCCATGCGATATCCGGTAGACCGATCGAAATCTTACTGGTTGAAGACAATCCTGGCGATGTTCGTCTGACACGAGAAGTGCTTCGAGATGGCAAAGTTAACAACCATCTCAACGTTGTCCAAGATGGCACCGAAGCGTTGGCATTTCTCTATCGCCAGGGCAACTATTCATCTGCTCCTCGTCCTGACTTAATTTTGCTAGACCTGAATCTGCCCAAAAAAGATGGGCGAGAGGTTTTGGTTACGATCAAGGAAGACAACAGTTTGAGGCGCATTCCGGTTGTGATTTTGACCACCTCTCAAGCTGAAGAAGATATCCTTAGAGCCTACAACCTGCACGGCAACTGCTACATCACCAAACCTGTTGACCTGGATCAATTCATCCGGATTGTGAAATCTATTGAGGAATTTTGGCTAACCATCGTAAAACTGCCGATGGAGTAGGGGTAGATGGTTGATCAGCGACTCAAAGTCTTGTTAGTCGAAGATAACTCCGGCGACGCTCGTTTGCTGCAAGAAAGTTTGGCAGAGATATTGGCTCCTGTCACCCTGGTGCATGTAGAACTCTTGAGTGAGGGAGTGCAGCAGATGCAGCAAGAGGACTTTGATGTAGTTTTGCTTGACCTATCTTTGCCGGATAGCCAAGGTTTAGATACGTTGCTCCAGGCTCAAGCGCGTGGCTCAACTGCCCCAATTATTGTGTTGACTGGGCTAGACGATACAGAGCTAGCGGTACGAGCGGTGCAGGATGGCGCTCAAGATTACTTGGTCAAAGGTCAGGTGACGGGCGACCTGCTGGTACGCTCGATGCGCTACGCGATCGAACGCAAACGGTCAGCAATGGCTTTGCAAATGGCTGCCACTGAGAATCTATTGCAGGCTCAGGCGATCGCCTCCGCCTCAGACGGCATCCTGATCTGTGACCCGAACCAGCCCGATGATCCAGTCGTTTACACTAACCCTGCCTTTTCTCGAATTACGGGCTACCAGCCAGAGGAGGTGCTAGGGCGAAACTGTCGGTTTCTCCAGGGTCCAGCCACAGATCGGGAAACTGTTGCCCAAATTCGGGAAGGCATCAACGCCCAGCGAGAAGTTAAAGTCACACTGCTTAACTATCGCAAAGACGGACAGCCCTTTTGGAATGAGCTAAAAATCTCGCCCGTCTTTTCTGCTCAGGGCAAACTGCTTTACTTTGTTGGCATTCAGACGGACGTAACCGACCGTAAACGCGCCGAGCAAAAAATTCAAGAACAGGCTGCCCTGATCAACATTGCCACAGACGCAATTTTAGTCAAAGACCTGGGCACTCGAATTCTGTTTTGGAATCACGGTGCAGAGCGGCTCTACGGTTGGACTGCCGCAGAAGCCCTGGGAAAACCTGCCAGTCAGCTTTTGTACGCCGAGCCATCTCCTCAGTATTTAGAAGCCCAAGCGAGCTTACTGGCGAATGGTGAATGGCAAGGTGAACTGCGACAACTCACAAAAGACCGCCGCCAGATTATTGTCGAAAGTCGCTGGACGCTGGTTCGAGACGAACACGACGTGCCGAAATCGATTTTGATCGTCGGCACAGACATAACTGAAAAAAAGAGCCTGGAAACGCAGTTCTTAAGGGCACAGCGGATGGAAAGCATCGGCACACTAGCAGGTGGGATTGCCCACGACCTGAACAACATGCTGGCTCCAATCTTAATGGCTGTGCAACTGCTTGAGACCAGAGTTCGTGAAGACGACGAGCAGGCCAAGCAATGGCTCGAAACCCTGGAAACCAGTGCTCGACGGGGAGCTGATTTGGTTAGGCAAGTTCTCTCATTCGCTAGAGGCATTGAAGGAGAACGCACGATGCTCCAAATTGGTCATCTAGTCAAAGAGATTGAGAAAATTGCTAAAGAAACTTTTCCCAAATCTGTTGAAATTTGGACGGATATTCCCATCTGGGACTTGTGGGTAGTATCAGGAGACGCAACGCATCTGCATCAAGTACTCATGAATCTCTGTGTGAATGCCCGTGATGCCATGCCCGATGGCGGTAGGCTCAGCATCGTAGTTGAGAATCTGGTCGTGGATGAAAACTATGCCCGCATGAACATTCATGCGCAGGTCGGACCTTATGTGGCCGTGACCGTTTCAGACACGGGGGTAGGGATTCCGCCTGCTGTTTTAGATCGAATCTTTGAACCTTTCTTCACTACAAAAGAGGTAGGCAAAGGGACTGGGCTGGGCTTATCCACAGTCATCGGCATCGTCAAAGACCACGGTGGCTTTGTCAATGTCTATAGTGAAGTGGGTAAGGGCACCCGATTTAAGGTTTACCTGCCTGCAACGGAGACAACGTTGTCCCAAACGGCGGAAGAAAGTAATCGCCATCTACCCGGAGGAAATGGCGAGTTGGTGTTAGTCGTTGATGATGAAGCGGCGATTTGTGAAATCACGAAAGCGACCCTGGAAGCGTATCGCTACGAAGTGATGACTGCGAATGATGGAATTGAGGCGATCGCCCTTTATGCCCAGCATCGAGACAAGATTCGGCTGGTGTTGGTAGACATGATGATGCCATCAATGGACGGCTTCACAACAATTCGCACGCTACACAAAATTGACCCCCAGGTTAATGTCATTGCCGTTAGCGGACTGAACTCTAATCAGCAGTCTGCAATGCTCTCCGGCGTTGGAGTCAAAGCATTTTTAGCAAAACCCTACACGGCTGAAAAACTACTCAAAATCCTGCGCGACGTTCTACCCTAAAAAACTCAAAACTTAGAACCTAACGGTTTTACTGATGAAAAGCATTCTACCGCTGTCCGTTTTAATATCTGGAATACTTTTGCTAGGTCTGGGAAGCTGTTCTCAGATTGAGCCAGGGGGCGATCGCCCCAACCCCAACCCTAGTACTTCCATTCAAGCCAGCTCTGAATCTCCATCGGATGCAGCACTTGTTTCTCCCACTGCTGTATCCGAAGTCTCAACCAATAGCCAAGCTAATAATCAGGCTGATACTCGGCTAAATTATCAAGCTGATGGTCAACCCGCCAACCAGACCGAGGCTCAAACCAACAGTGCTGCAACCCCTGAACCCGTTGCAACAGTCAGCGCTACTCTTTACACGGCGGATAGTGAATGTGAAAGCTTTGTCTCAGAAGAAATTCAACTGCCATCTGACCAGCCCGTCACCGCAGCCGTAAGTAAGGTTTTGCAGGCGCAAACCAGTAGTGACTTTGATTTGTCTGGTTTTCGGGTCAGTGTTGATAAGGGCGTAGCAACGGTTGATTTGCGTCTGGTGCCCGGTTCTCCTCGTAGAATTACTTCGCTCTCAACCTGCGAACAATTTGCTTTATTTGGCGGCTTGCGAGAAACCCTAACCCGCAATACTCAATGGCAAATTAAATCGGTCCGGTTCCTGGAAAGAGGTGTGGCGATCGCCCGTTAGCCTCAGCCTATGAGTTGTAATTAAGCTTTAAAGAATCACAAGTCTTGAAGACACAATCTATTGTGTTCGCCCAAGTCTATCCAAAGAGTGTTTGAAAAATTATTAAATACATTTTGCAAGGCAAAGCAGTCAATAGATAGATCACACAATGGAGCAAGGATATTTGCTTGAAGGCTATATCCCTAAACAGATTGGGGACAAATTGAGCTGCGTAAACCTCACTTTAAGAAGTGTAAAAGTCATTCTTTAGACAGACAACATTTCAATTTAGAAGTGTCAGAAACATCCAACTCCCGGTAGTGTGTACTTCACTACTAAAAACCTTAAAGTAAGTCATCTCAAGTTAAGTAATGCTTTCAAGAAACGGGGGCAGCGTGATTTGAGCCGACTTAAAGCGGTAAGTACTACATTTCTTTGGAGAATTAACTCATGACTAATCAAGATTTTAATCGGGCTGGCGATCGCTCCGTTGACGTGGATAACTACGACAGAGGTATTACCCCCGCTGAAACTGGCGCACGCAAAGATCGCGAAGGTGAAGGCTACAAGCAGCCTACCAGTGATCCTGAGGCTGCTGGCAGAGGCAGTATTGATACCACAGGAGGCTACACGGTCGATAAGGAAGGTCTGGCAAACAACTATGCGATCGAGCCTGAGATGTACGTTAACGAACCTGGCGACCTGAGACAAGAAGAAGAAGCAAATGCCGCAGAGCGAGCAGAAGAAGTCCGTGAAGTGAATGAAAACGACGAGACCGGCAAACTGACGATGGACAAAGATACTCGCGGCAAGGGAACTGGCTTGATCTAGAATCAATGAGCTTTTCGGGCGCTTAACGCCCGAAAAGCTTATCCTTGTCTAATACTTGTACGGTCTAATACTCATACGGATTCTCTGGTTCCTCAATTTCCTCTAGCTCACTTGCCTGAATGGTAAGGTGACGCTGCCCATCAAGGGTTTCAGTGATCATCGAACCTTTAACGCGCAGCCAGGTGTCCTGCGGGTAGGTGGAACGGCTACCTTCAAGCTTCACAGGCAACCCAACCGGATAGGTGTCGGCTGCACAGCAGGTAATCACAAATCGGGAAATCATCAGGTAGTTTTCGGGCAATTCGGGTGGATGAATCACGAAGCCTTCGACGTTGGCTTGCTGTCCTGTATAGGCATCAGGTTCGGGATACACATCCAGGGTGCGAATCCAGTCAATTACCGATCGCTCCTCTGGGCTGGTGGTCGAGCGAAAAGACTGAGGCTGCGATCGCGTCATCGCCAGCGTATCCGTCACACCTCGATTAAGCGCCACTTCACTGGCGAACGGCTGAGGCGTAAACTGTAGCCCAAACACTGCCACCGCTAACAGCATCGCACTGCTCCATCCCCTTGGAAACAGCGAAAAGTGCTGCATCGTGGGCAAGCTTCTAAAATGATTGCGGGCACTGCGCTGAGTCGTAATTTGTAGAAGCTGCACCGCCTTGATCAAGCTCAGCGCCAGCAAGCAAATCCCAGCGGTGTTTGCCAGCCACATGTAGTTCGGGTGCAGCAAAACGTTGAGCTTACCAGTCAGCCAGTATTTCAGCAGCAAAACACCCCAAGTGGCAATCGCCAAAATATCCAGGACAATCAGCCAGAAAGCACTGCCAAGCCGCCGAGGTTGAGGTTGAGCAATCGGTTTAGGTCTAACAGTCATGCAGTTTCCAAAACGCGCAGTGTATAGGTTTAGGGGCTGGGGGCTGGGGACTAGGGGCTAGAGATTTGAAGGTTTTATGAGCTTCATTCTTCATCTCTCTCTTCTCTAGCTGACATACAAATTGATGATCAGCGTTAGCAGAAATGTCAACTGTGCCGCCAGCGCAAATAGATAAACGATCGCTCTTCCTCGGAATACTGATAGCAATAGCCCAATGTTTTTCACATCAATCATGGGTCCAAAGACTAGAAAGGCTAGCAAAGAGCCACTGGTAAACGTCGAAGCAAACGATAGGGCAAAAAAGGAATCAACCGTTGAGCAAATTGATACGACCCACGCCAACAGCATCATCGCCAAAATCGACGTAATCGGTCCTTGCCCCAAGCTGAGAATTACTTCACGAGGAATCGCTACCTGAACGATCGCAGCGATCGCACTTCCCAAGATCAATACGCCGCCCAGCTCGCGCAATTCCTGCACCACGTTGTCTAGCATGAGCTGGAGGCGATCGCCCAACGGCTTCGTTGTCACTGAGCTAGCTGCCATAGCCGCCTGCGCCCCGACTGCTTCCATTCGCATTGGCTGTCCTGAAGAGTTGAGTAAGAATGTGCCGGATTGCAATAGCTCAGAGGCAGGTTCCGCAGATTGGGCAAATCTAGACCGACGCGATCGCCTGCCTTGAGGTGGAGGCATTGACTGAGCCACCGCTGGCTGCAAAAGCGGTCGCAAATCTGCCTGCGAACTAAACACCCAGCCGATGATCGTGGCAATCAGCAGCGAAAACCCAATTCTCAAAAACACAATTTCCGGCTGGTCACGAAACGCCGTCCAGGTTGCCCAAAACACAATCGGATTCACCGTCGGTGCTGCCAGCAAAAAACCGATCGCCACCGAAGCAGGCGCACCTTGTACAATCAGTCGCCGCGCCACGGGCACGTTCCCGCACTCGCACACTGGAAACAGAAACCCAACCATGCTACCCGCCAGCGCTCCCAGCAGCGGATTTTTTGGCATCATCGCCACTAGCTTGCGTTCATCCACAAACAGCAGCAACGTACTGGAAAACACCACGCCTATCAACAGGAACGGGATTGCTTCAACCAGCAGGCTAAAAAACAGGGTCAGGGCATTATTTAACTGAGTCATTCAGTCCGCTCACTCCTCGCGTGTCTTTACCCGTCGGCGATCCCCATTAAGGGTACAGACAGCCATTGTACCGGATCGGTATAGACACCTTCGCCTTTTCCCTCTCGCAGTCAGGATAATCCGAACAAAAACGCCTCAATTTGCAGCTTCAATTTTGAATTGATATCAAAAAATTGCGTAGCTCAATTGCTTGACGACAAGCCATTCTTCCAGATATGCTCTCACGTTAAGGTTGTCTTTTTTACCCAAGAGCAGCCCCGCTATACCCAAAGATCTAGCGCCGCTCAGAGCTGTTACCAGCAGCAATGAGCGACTAACCCCCAAACTGAGGTACCAGTCTGGCGGCTAATGGTGAATTTTAACACTCCCTTAGCCACCCTGACTTGTCATGTCAAAAAAGCGTTGCTGACCCTTTAGAACATGAAAGTGAGAAATTTAAACTCACTTTTCGTTCTTCTACTAGGTTTGTGCAACGTGTGAATTGGTGCGGGGTGGCTAGGTTTTTGGGGTTTCCTCAAAAAACCTAAGGAGTCACAACTTATGTCTCAATGTTTTCTGGAATCTCCCAACGCACCTACCGTTGAGAGAGAAGTTTCTGCACTTCAAAATCCTGACCGCGATCGCCTGCGAGTTCTCATCATCGGCTCTCGTGATGGTGTAATTGAAACAATTCACGATTTGTATCGACGAGGCTTTGCAGAAGTGAGTGCATGGAGTCCATTGTTACCTGCACCCAGTTCTGGTGAAGTAATGAGTATCTTGACTCGCGATCGCAAGCGGGGAGAGTAGGAGGAGAGAGGGACGGCCGTTCTCATCCAAGCTTCTACTAATTTTTAGAGAGGCTCTAGAGCACTTCAGTGCTGAGCATGAATTTGAATTAAATCACATGCAAGCTCAGCAATTTCGTGAAGACTGGCATCACAGAACAGGTCTGCGGCTTCAGCAAGTCTGTTCTGTGATGCGAATAATTTTCCATCTAACTACCTTCTTAGACCCCGCCAAAGGCTGTGATGAACTAGTACTCATACATCTTTGAAGAGATAAGGGTTCCCTTAATTCTATTGCGACTACAATTTCATTAAGAATCTTCGCAGTAGGATGGCAATTTATGGCTAAGAAGAAGAAGCAAGACCCAGATCAAATGTTTTTTTTTCCCGAAATGCTGGAACAAGCAGATACCATTTCGGATATTCGAGGACGTGAATCTAAATTGAGAAGCGAAGCCGAAATTCACATTCCAGAACCTTCGACACATAACTTTCCCCCACTTATCTTTCCCCAAAGATGGGAACTTTTGAAAGCGGAAACTGATAAGCGAAAAGTACCTATCAAACCCCTTATTATGCCTGTACAACAGGCATTAGTAGAAGTTGAGAAATAACGCCGACAAATTGTTGAGACAGGCATGGGGCGTTTGTTTATAATGAGCGGGGTGTCAGGCAGTGGAAAATCAACTTTCCTGAATTCGTTAGATTTGTTCATTGATAGTGTTAGCATCCATACAATTACTTTGAGAGCAATAGATAGTGGAGAAGTTGTTGAAGATAAACTTGCTGCGCTACGAAGAGAGGAAAGCAAGTTAGCAGTAATTGTCCTTGAAGGGAAGGAATCACCTGGTGCTTTGAAGAGTGAGGAGATAGACATATTATTGACAACTCTCAACTCGGATTTTCGGCGTGATTTGGGAAGACGAACTCTTTTTGTAGTACCTACTACCTCGCAAATCGTTGCTCAATCTATCAGTCAACGTGCTGCTGATATTGGAGGTATGACTACCCGATCTCGCCCTTTCTATGTATTTTCAGGTCCACATCGTAATGATTATGAACAAATCACCGATCGAACGTTACGTGCATTAAATGATTCGAGAGGACTTTTAGATTATGGTATAACGACTGAAACGGCAAAAGGCTTAATTGAGTCGTCTGAATCGGTAGGTCAATTTATGATTAGCTGTTATGAAGAAATCAAACGTCAACAAGATGCATTAAAAGCAACGGCTTTTGAAGTTAAGAGAAAGAATCTTCATCTATGGATGGTTTTCTGTTGCTATGAGGAAGATAATCGACGCAATTATGACATTATTAGATCCTTGACGACGAGTAACTATCAATATGCTCAAGTTGGAAGAATGTTAGTAGGTGATTCTAACGATATTAAGTTTTGGGAGGGGAGACAGGCTGCGTTTGCATTGGCAGCGCAATACTTAGATTTACGAGTAATGTACATGCCCATGAGAACAGCCAATTCAATTGTTAGAGCTTATGGCAATAAAGAGTTGCTTGATAAATTAAAAAAAGTTGAATTTGAAGAAGGAGAGGCGATGGTAAAACGTGAAATGGTTCGGATTACAGCACAAGAATCAATTATGGGCACAGCTATTTTCGCTTATTTGCGTGGCATGGAATTTATCGAAAGGGATATTGTTCGACGCAATAAGCCATCAGATAAGCAAAAGCTTCTGTTTAAGGAATTCATGAACATATCCAATGATAAAGATTTGAACGCTCTTGTTGCTCAAGTGTTAAGAGATTCTATAAAAACACCCGATTATAAAATTTATACTGAGTTGTCAGTAATAGGGCGTTGCTGAAACCGTAATGGTTAAGTAGGTAGAGGAATAGCTCGATACTTCAAATAGTGAAGCAGCAAACGGAGTGAACATTTCAACATCTCAAGGGATTTGGAGTAGCACAAGGTTTTACGGTGCAGCCGTGCTAGGTAATGCCGTAGACG
>NZ_JACJOV010000171.1:0-51328 GCF_014695745.1 Leptolyngbya sp. FACHB-671
GACTTACATTGGTTCTGAGCAAGATAAGAGTGATGTGGTTGCCGTGTTCCAGGATGTCTCGACTCAATTTGTCAACAACGCTTCAGGCTATCTCAACAACCCTAACGTGTTTATCTTCTTAGGCTAAGCCGAATAGTCCGGGTCCGGTTGTTTAACTAAAGGGAGGGCTGTGGTTTTGACTACAGCCCTCTTTTCAGCTAGAAGTTGAATGTGCTGTAGAAATACCTCTTGGTCGATATGGCGCTTAAATATGGCGATAACCGCTATGGCAATTAGAGCTTGCTGTTTTCTGCAACTGAGCAGACAGATTTGAGCGATCGCCCTTACCCTTTCTAACCATTAACCTTACCGAAGTCTTCATAGGCGGCAGTAAAATTCTTTAGTAAGGTAGTAGTTAAAGTAACAGGATGCAGGAGGGACATAACTCTATGACTCGCCTCACAACTCCAAATTCACAGTCCCCCAAACCCGGAATGACATTGCTCTTAACCGTTATTGCAGTAGGAATTGGGCTGGCGATCGCTCCAGCTACTCTCGCTCACCCATCTACTGCCCGTATTAACTCGTCACCCTCCGTTACCTGGGGCACCTCAATTGCTCAAACTCCACCACGCGGGTACACCCCACCCCCACCCGTCGATCGGACTTCTTCGGGCGGCACGACAGGCGGTGTGAGAGGACAATGCAGCAGGCAGTCTGGTCTACCACTGCTAGCACTTGCACCATCTAGCGTAGAACAAACTTTTGCGACGTCTCGCCCAACGCTAGCCTGGTTTGTGCCAGAGGAAACGGCTTATGATCTGGTGTTTCAGCTATTTCAGGGCGATGCAGCAGAGCCGCTTTATGATGTGGAAATGACTAGCCAAGCAGGCGTCATGAGTTGGACCTTGCCTGCTGATGCGCCAGAGTTAACTACGGGTGAAACCTATCGCTGGCGAGTCATCTTAATTTGCAACCCCAATCGTCCCTCTCTCTCAGTAATCGACGAAGCCCAATTTGTTGTTGCTGTGTCACCGGTCACGACAGCTACTTCTAATGACTCTGCTATTCATGTAAACCAGATGGTTGCAGCAGGCTTTTGGTATGATGCGCTGGCACTAACGCTGAGCGATCCGAACGGGGAACAGGGGCGATCGCTACGTCTAGAGCTACTACAAGATCTAGCTCAGATGGAAGAAAGTACTAACGCTCACCGTGCCCAGAATCTCCGCAGCATGATTGATACAGAGCGGTATTAAATTGCCTTACTTCAAGTGTTTCTATTGCGAATGCTTCTATGCATCATGAACAATCTATAGCAGGTCTAAATCAATACTGAAATGAGTAGATTGTGAGAGGTGCATTCCGTTGAGATGCTCCTCTCACAGCTTGTTTGAGATGACTTCAATCTGCCGAATTCTTACACTGTTCAATAACTTACAAACTCATTATTAGTCTCACAACGTGCCTAATGTTTCTACAGTTTAGACTGTAAGAAACAATACAATTTGAGGCGTTCTAGTTTGAATAAGATAAAGTTTCAGTAAACTTCCATAAAAGAATCATAAATTTCAACGATTTTTAGCTTTAGAATAGATGATAAATCTGTTTTAGGTTACAACAGTGATATCTTTCAAAGTCTTCAACCACAACTGGCGCAGTAAATTCTTTTAATTCCTGTTGAGGACAATATCCCCTGTAATAATAGCCATCTTCGATTTATAAACCATCCAATAGAGCTTAGCAGAGTGAGCAAGCTGTTGATTATTTCACATTTAATCAACAGTTTCGCTCAAGGGTTCTTGCTGTAAATCTACGAGGGGATAAATGGTTGACTTTACTGTTGCAATTAGAACGTACAACCGAGCGGATTTACTGTCTCTGATTTTAGATCGATTGCGATCGCAAATCGGAACTGAAGGTATTCAATGGGAGGTCGTAGTAGTAGATAATAATAGCACGGATCATACTGCTAAAACTGTTCAAGATTATCAAGCTAATTGGACTTCATCATGTCCGTTGAGATATGTTGTTGAACTTAAACAAGGTGCTTCATTTGCGCGGAGACGAAGCATTCAAGAGGCTCAAGGAGAATTAATTGGCTTTCTAGATGATGATAATGTTCCTGCTTTAGACTGGGTTAAGAATGCTTATACATTTGCTCAATCGTACCCCAAGGCAGGAGCATATGGAGGGCAAATTCATGGAAGTTTTGAAGTTGAACCACCTCATAACTTTGGACGGATTGCTCATTTTTTCCCGGTTATTGAACGGCAAGAAGTCATTTGTTTCACTTCAAAATATCCTAATAAAAAAGTTTTACCTCCAGGAGCAGGGTTAGTTATTCGGAAGACAGCCTGGCTCGAAAA
Organism: Leptolyngbya sp. FACHB-671; assembly: GCF_014695745.1. Taxonomy (NCBI): domain Bacteria; kingdom Bacillati; phylum Cyanobacteriota; class Cyanophyceae; order Leptolyngbyales; family Leptolyngbyaceae; genus Leptolyngbya; species Leptolyngbya sp. FACHB-671. The sequence goes on from NZ_JACJOV010000171.1 coordinate 2,349, forward strand.
CGTTCCTGAAAATTTAAGTTTGAAAGGACCAGTGGGAAATTCTCTATCTGCTAAAGGAGAAGATATTGAAGCATTACTTTATCTCAGTAGAGCAGGTTGGGAGGTTTGGTTTAACCCAGAAATGCACATTTATCATCAAATTCCTAAGCATCGTTTTGAAAAGGATTATTTGCTCCAATTCTTTCGAGGGATTGGCTTCAGTCGCTACTACACCCGTATGTTGGGATGGAGTTTTTGGCAGCGACCCTTAATATTGCCGCTATACATGACAAATGACTTGTTAAAGGTCATTTTACACATTGCCAAATATCGTAGACAGCTAATCACAGACATAGTTTTAGCCTGTGAAATGGAACTATTTCTGAGCAGCTTTATTAGCCCCTTTCATGCCTGTAAAAAGTATTTTTTAGGGAAAGGAATTCATTCGTCATGACATCACAGATTCAATACCAAACCATTCCTAATATAAATTCTATTTCTTTTCAGAGTAAGCGAAAAAAGAAATTTAAATTAGGAGTTGTTGCGAACGAATTCTTTGATTTGTCAACTAGCAGAATGGGTGGGTTTGGTTGGGCAACCCGTCAAGTTTCTACCTGCTTTAATACAAACTCTGAACTTGGAGTTGAAGTTGTATTCCTAGCAGGTGAATTGTACGAAACACCTGGGCAACCAGAACGGTTAATTCACGGTCGTCGATTAATACTGCGACAACGAAACCGTCTTGCATATTGTCAACGGCTATGGGCTGAACAGTTTGATTGCCTATTGGCGATCGACTACCGACCGAGTTATCGCTCTATTTTCTGGGCACTACCACTTACTCCTATCCTGGTCTGGGTCCGTGATCCCAGACCTCCAGAAGATGTCGATAAAATTAATACCTTGAAAATTCCAGGTGCAGAGGATATTCGCCCTAAAGGAATTGATCCTATTGATTGCACATCGTTAGCTCAAGTTGTGCAAGGTTCTAAATGGTTTAATCGCCCAGTGAGATTTGCTACTACCGCTTCTTTCCTAGATGCCAAGGTCCCTGGAACCTATGGCGTAAAGCCATCTAAAGTTCACTTTCTACCAAATATTATCGACCTTGATCCTGGGCAGATCGAGAAGAGCGATCGCCCGACTGTTGTTTTCCTAGCTCGGCTTGATCCTTATAAACGTCCGTGGATATTTATAGAGCTTGCCCATTACTTCCCAGAAGTAGAGTTTATATTTTTAGGAAAAGCACATTTCAAAGGACGAGGGGCTTGGGAAGCAGAGAACCTACCAAGCAACATTAAGTTTATGGGACATGTGGATGGCGATGAAAAAAACAAACTTCTTTCGTCAGCTTGGGCTTTAATTAATACCTCCATCCATGAAGGATTGGCAGTCAGTTTTTTGGAAGCCCTGATATGCGAAACCCCAATTTTAAGCTGTCAAGATCCTGAGACTGTTGTATCCCGTTTTGGGATTTATACAGGACGTTGGGATGGCTCAGGCATGGAAGGGTTGTCAGCCTTTATTGACGGCTTAAACCGACTGCTTAAAGACTCAGAACTACGAACTCAATTGGGTAAGGCAGGACGGGAATGGGTTGAGCAAACCCACAATCAAGCTCGCTTTTTAGCTGCATTTCAGGACTTATGTTCACAAGTAGGAGCGCTAAGTGCAACGAATTCGAGCCAGCGCTCTAGTTAAAGGATGAGCTATGTCAACTCCCGTTGTTGTCTATCGCGATGAGTTGTTACCTTACTCTGAAACCTTTATTCCAGCGCAGGTTGAGCACTACTCAACCTACAGAGGGGTTTATGTAGGAACAACCCGAACGACACAAGCAGATGCATTAATTCCTGCTGAAAAGAGTATTGTTTTAAGTGATTTCGTGTCATCTCCAGCAGTATGGAAAACAGCCTTTAAACTGGCAGGGGTCATTCATCCCGGTTGGTTGAATGCTTTAAAGGAACTTTCTCCTCGCTTAATTCATGCTCACTTTGGGTTAGATGGAGTATTCGCTTTACCGCTTGCACAACGGCTGCAGATTCCGCTGATAGTCACATTTCATGGCTACTTTGCAACTGCGGATATTCAACTTAGCCCTAATCTCACATTCGCATCTGATTTCTTCAAACAGCGCGGCAAATTTTTCCGTGAGCTGTATGCAAGAAGGCGCGATCGCCTGTTTCAAAACGCTCACTGTGGCATTGCGGTTTCTGATTTTATTCGCTCACAGCTTATTGCTAAAGGATATCCAGCTGACAAAATTCAAGTTCATTACATCGGCATTGACATTGATCAATTTGTTCCCAACTCAAGGGTCGAACGAGAATCTGTAGTGCTGTTTGTGGGACGATTTGTTGAAAAGAAAGGCTGTCAGTATTTGATTCAAGCGATGAGTCGAGTGCAAGCTGTTATGCCTGAGGTAGAGTTAGTCATGATTGGCAACGGACCTTTGAAATCCAGGTTAGAAGAGTTAGCAAAAAACACGTTGAAGCGCTATCGTTTTTTGGGAGTGCAACCGCCTATAGTAGTGCGAGAGTGGATGAATCGAGCGTCGGTGTTGTGTGCTCCCAGTTTGACCACAGAGACTGGGGAATCTGAGGGGTTGCCAATCGTTGTTTTAGAAGCGATGGCGATGCAGTTACCGGTTGTTAGCTCATTTCATGCGGGCATTCCAGAAGCGATCGCCCATGCGGAAACAGGATTTTTATCTTCTGAAAAAGATTGGCAAACTTTGGCACAAAACATCCTGATTTTGTTGCAGAACCGAGAGTTGCACAACCAATTTGCGATCGCCGCTCGTAATCGAGTAGAGCAACAGTTTAATTTAAAGCACAATACTGCTAAGTTAGAAACCTGTTATTCTCAAGCTGCTTTGGAGTATTACAGTCGTAGATAGGTTGAACTAGAGAAATGAGTTCTGCCGCAAATACTTGGTGCTAGAGCCAACTGCCAATCAATACAAAGGGTGCCCAGTAAGCAGGATGAGAGAATTCTTCTCCTGTTTCAATTAGCCTAATTTGCGCCTGTTGAAGTGCCTCTGCTTTGCTGGACTGCGGAATTTTCAGGTTGGCGTAAAAAGTTTCGACCAGGTCGGCAGTTGCCTGGTCATTCACAAACCAGAGGGAAGCTAACACGCTGCGAACACCTGCTTGGGCTGCGGCTCCCGCTAATCCTAGCGCAGCACGGTTGTCCCCTACGGCAGTGGTGCAAGCGGTTAGTACTAATAGCTCAACGGGGCGATCGCTTTCTACTTGTCTCAGCAGTCGATCCAGACTGGTCAAGGTGAGTTTATTATCGGGCACATCACCCGTTACCAAAAATGTATCTTCTGACTCGGTGCCAAATTCACCATGAGTGGCGATATGTAGAATTGGAAACTCTGCCGAAGTCAGGTTCTCCTCAATCCGCTCCAGGCGAAAGTCTGAATTGGTTAGGGTGACGCTTTCGGGTAACTCTGCTTTGATTGCGGAAATTTCCTGATCTACATTGCTCAGGGCAGCGTAGAAGCCAGCTTCGCTGTTTGCAGGAGTTTCCATCGTAAGTCCGGCAGCTAATGCTCGCAGGTTTTCCCGGTCGAGCGGGTTCAGGTCGGTGAGTTGCAGGCTGGGGGTGTAGGCGATCGCATACCGTTGAATCAAAAACTTTTCCCCATCGTGCAGAGCAGCCATTGGGACACTGCGTAAAATGTCATCTTGCACAAACACCAGTGTTTCAACCTGGGCAGTTGCCAGGGTTGCTTCAAACGGGCGAATCAACTGCTCATAGAGCCTTTGGGCTGGCTCTAAGTTATAGCGACGAAAGGCAGTTTCTAACCCCAAGCGGTAGTCATTGACGGCTGTAGTGATTGCTGAGCGAGAGAGCGGAATCCATTCGTACTGGCGGCGACCATCCGGTAGCGTCAAGATGATAGCGGTTTGGTCATCCAGAATTACTGTACTCAGTAGGGCAGCGCGATCGCCCCGGGTTAACAGTTGTTCTGGCTTCGTCAAGTCCAGGTTACGGGCTATCAATACACAGTCATTGCCAAAGTAATTTTGCAGTTCTGCCAGTTTGAGTGAGTCGAGCGTGGTCAGAACACGACTCAGATCGTTAGGCTGATCCTCGGGCAAAGCAGGAAACAGGGTCGAGGGTGGGCTTTGCTTGAGCCGCAGGCTCATCAGTTGGCGGTAAATTGGCTCGATCGCATCGCGAAAGTCAAACTGCACGTCTCGACTGGCAATCAGAATGTCATCTCGGATCGTTTCTAATGTTGTAGCCGACTGCTCGTATGCCTGAATTGCAGCGTCAGTCTGGTTTTGAGCTTGCAGAATCCGCCCTGCCTGCCATTCCCACAGATAGCGACTGTCAAAATCATATTCGGCTGCTGCCCGTGCCTGTTGGGTTTGCCTGAGCGCTTCAGCTATACGCCCCTGGCATTCATAGAGCCGTCCCAAAGCGCCTAATGCAAAGGACTGCGATCGCCGATCGCCAATTTGTTCAGCAATTTGAATTGCTTGCTGTAACAGTGCTGCGGTGGGGGCGATCGCTTCCTCCGCAGCACACTGGTTGCTGGGTCGTGGCTGATCAACCGTTGCAGGTACCTGTAACAGCGCCAGGTCAATTGCTGCTAGTGCTTTCTCCTGCATATCAGGAAGCTGGTTAAGCAAAGCTTCTGCCTGCTGGCGGGACTGTTGAGCAGCGGTCGTCGATCCGGTGCGATCGTAGGCTGGAATTGCCGCCAGCACCACCCGCAATTGATTCAGCGGTAGGGTTGGGCGAGATAAACTTTGCTGAAACTGCTGTAAAGCCATTTGGTCAAAGGTTTGTCCCTCATTCCTCAAATCCAAGGCTCTGTCGGTATCGCCCAGCAACTCTGCTGAAGCATACTGGCGATAGCGCACCACTGCTTGACTTGCAGCCGTCGCTCCCAGATCCGCATGAAGTGAAGCTTCCAGCAGTGGATTATCTGCTTGCTGAGCAATGGCTAAAGCTGCATCAAGATATTCCCTGGCGAGATTATAATCTCCCATGAGTCGGTGTGCCTGCCCCAAGCTGCCTAGCGCTGCCGTTTCGCCTAACGGGTCTGCTGAAGTTTGAGCGATCGCCAGTGCACTTCCCGCTACACAGCTACTCTGTCCATCAAAACTGCCACACAGCAGCATAACCGCTTTGCGCGACTGCCCAATACGGCTGTAGATCTGCGCCTGTTCGGTGAGCGATCGCCCTAATTGCTGTATATATTCAGGGTGCTGAACCGATGAACTGGACTGAAGCTGATGGTAACGGTCGATCACGTTCTGCCAAAGGGCGATCGCCTCCGTTGCCTGCCCTAAAGACTGGTGAGCACGGGCTAGATTCTCCAGCACGGTTGCTTCATTAGCTAGATTTGGGTGCTGTTCGTAATAGTCTAAAGCCGCCTCCCAGGGGGCGATCGCGCCCTGAAAGTCACCCTGCTGATAAAGCTCCACGCCTTGTTGTACCTGAGCCGTTACATCAACCGCAGGTTCCCTAGCTACCACTGCAAGGTGGCTGGTCAGCACACTGAAAACCAAACTCAGACAAAACAGCCCTATAAACAGCAGCCTACGCATCTACTCAACCCTAAAACCATAAACTAATGCTTAACGCTACTTACTCATAGCCCAGTATTAAAAAATACCTCAAAGGCTCCCACAGGAAATTAATTTATGGGAGATTAGCTGTCAGAATATCCTGACCTCAGGCAACCTTCAATTCGCTTTAACAAATCTTTCTTGGTACGTTAGGAGACATAGCAGATGTGGCAAGTGAGTATACAGGTTAATCTCTGCATAGCGCGGTTGAGCCTGGGAGCCTTGATCATGAGTGGCACACTCATTCCCCTCTCTGCTGAGGCTCAGCTAGAACTCACGCCCGATACTGCTGGCGATCGCACCACTAACACTATCGTCACTCCTGCTAGCGCTGAAATCGATATCATTCAGGGCGGGGCGCGTCCTGCCGATGGCATCAACCTATTTCATAGTTTTGAAGAATTCAATGTGAGAGAAGGTCGGGGTGTCTACTTTGAAGCCCCCAACGGCATAGAAAACATCTTCAGTCGCGTCACGGGAACTGATCCCTCTGATCTGCTCGGCACTGTAGGCGTGATTGACCCGGAACTCAACCTCGATGATGCCAACCTGTTTTTGATCAACCCTAACGGTATCCTGTTCGGCCCAGACGTGATTCTGAATGTACAAGGCTCGTTTGTCAGTACGACAGCAGATGCCATTGGGTTTGGCGATCGCGGCTCCTTTAGTGCGACTAACCCTGAACTCCCTTCTGAACTCCTAACGGTTAACCCATCGGTATTTTTCTTCAATCAGCTAACCGCAGCACCCATCCAAAGTACTGCACGCAATCTGTTGATTCCTGGACGTAGTGGAATCTTGCTGGGTGGAGACATTTTATTAAACAACAGCAACATTGCTGCTCTACGCAACCGGTTAGAGCTTGGTGGCGTTGCCGGACGGGGAACCGTTGGAATCAATTCTAGTAATGGAATCTTTCGGCTGAATTTTCCAACAAATACACCCAGGGCAAATGTTTCTTTGTTGAATGGGTCGGCGATCGGACTACTGGTAGATGGAGAGCTTGTAGTCAACGCTCATGATTTGAATCTCACCAACAACAGCAATATTATTTCAGGAATAACCCCTACACCAGGGTTTGAGGCTGCTCAAGCAGGAGACATCACCATTCATGCAACCGGAGATATCACTTTTTCTAATAGAAGTGGGGTGGCTAGTGGTGTTCTAGGTGCAACAGGCCGCAGCGGAAATATCCAAGTGACAGGTCAAAATCTCTTCCTAATCAACGGTTCTATCATTGGATCTCTCAGTGCTGGACGAGGAGATGCCGGAGATGTAAATGTAGATATTGCAGATACCGTCTCCCTGTCTGGACAGGCACCCAATAATGCTGCTAGCAACATAACAAGCGTAGTTGGTTCTGACGATGAATTTGTAGGTATAGGTAATGGTGGTGATGTCAACATTCAAGCCAGGCGAGTTTTGTTAGACGATAGGGCTTCCATTTCATCCACCAACATTTTCGCTCAAGGTAATGCCGGAAACCTGCGAATAAGGGCAACTGATATTTTACGGTTAACCAATCTTTCTCGCTTAGAGACTGAAACAAGCGGTCGTGGAAGTGCTGGAAATATCTTAATTGAGTCAACCGATCAGGTCATTTTGTCTAGTGGTTCACGAATCTCAACGGCAACGAATGGAACGGGTAATGCAGGCAGAATTGACATTCAAGCAAATGACCGTGTTTTGCTAAACGGGGCTGATTCTTTAGGGAACAGAAGCATCATTTTTGCTTCGGTCAATCCCGCCGCTAACGCATTCCGAACCCGTAGAGCCGGAAACATCACTATCACGGTAGAAAATGGTCCGCTAACTCTAAATAATGGAACTTATATTGACAGCAATGTAGAAGCAGGAGCAGTCGGCATCGGTGGCAATATTTTCATCAACGCCGAATCACTTTCTCTGCTGAATGGTTCTCAAATTCAGTCGATTCTTCGTGAAGAAGATTCAACCAGTAACACCCCCGGAGCGCAAGGCAGGACAGGTAATATTGCCATTACCACGAGGGATGTTTTTGCTGCCAGAGGATTAGATCGCAATGGATTTAGCAGTGGTGTGTTTACCTCAGTTGGAGCTGGCACACTGGGTGATGCAGGAAATATCAGGCTGCAAACCGGCTCCATTGCCTTCAACGCAGCTCGAATTACTTCTGAAACATTCGGGCGGGGAAGTGGAGGCAATATTGGAATTACAGCCAACTCCATCACCATGCTGAATGGAGCGCAAATTGGTTCCAGTACTTATGGACGAGGAGATGCTGGAAATATTAACGTGGATGCTCGTGGCGGAAGAGTGACCTTCGATGGCAGGAGAGAGGGGATATTTCCTTCTGGTATCTTTAGCACAGTAGAACAAAATGCTATAGGCGATGGTGGCACGATAGAGGTTACAGCTGGTTCACTGTTCATCACAAACCGGGCACAGTTTTCTAGCTCGACGAGTGGTCGTGGCAATGCAGGAGATATCACGATTTATGCAAGCGATCGCGTCCACTTCCTCAACTCCATCATTATTTCTGAGGTGTCGAACGAAGGTGGTGTTGGTAGTGGAGGAGATATCGCTCTCACCATAACGGATGGCTCTCTAGAATTGGTAAATGGCTCTGCTCTCCTCGCTGATACTGAAAACCAAGGTGATGCTGGAAATATCACGCTTGATGTTACTGATGCCATTATCCTCACAGGTCAAGGCCCTAGCGCAGACGATATCAACATCATCGTTCCAAACCAAATTAGCTCTGCGGTAGATTCTTCTGGAACGGCGATTGGAGATGGAGGTGAAATTGATATCACCGCTAATCGACTTTTGATGACGGATGAAGCGTTTATTAGTTCTGCCACGTTTGGACGGGGAGATGCTGGGGATTTGTTTATCACCATTGATGATATTCAGCTTTCCCTCGGTAGCTCCATCACCAGTTCAGTTGGAAGTCGAGGAATTGGAGATGGCGGAGATATTGAAGTTGAATCTCGCTCCATTACCCTAACAGATGGCTCTCAGATTAGCGCCTTTGTCAATCGACAGCAGCGGAATAGCCAGGGAAATGTCATTCCGGCTGGGCAGGGAAGTGGTGGTACGCTTCGCATTCATGCATCTGAATCAATTACACTGACCGGAACCAGCAACAACGGATTCTCCAGCGGCTTTTCCTCACTCACCGAAAGGGGGGCATCGGGAAGGGCAGGTGATATCTATATTGATACTGGTGAGTTGCAGATTGCAGATGGGGCAATTGTAGTTGCCAGTACTTTTAATGCCAGTCCCGGAGGTGATATCTACATTGATGCCAACACGTTAGAGGTAACGGGTGGAGCGCAGGTTGTCACTTCGGCTCGCGGTGGTGGAAATGCTGGAGGTATTCAACTCAATATCACCGATTCAATTCAGCTATCTGGATTTGATGCTAATTTTGGCGATCGCCAGCAGCGAGTCGAGCAATTTATTCCCACCTCTGAAGGGCAGTTTGAGCAAGTTGACGACATCATCACAAATGAAGGAGCCAATAGCGGCATTTTTGCAAACACTCGTTCTGGCTCAACGGGCAGAGGCGGTCAAATTACGGCAAATAGCACCGACCTAACTCTTACAGATGGGGCAACCATTACAGCTCGAAGTGACGGGAGTGGATTTGCTGGAAATATCTTTATCACAACGGGCGATCGCCTTCGTCTAAACAACAGTGATATTGTCACCAGTGCGCTCAACTCCTCGGGTGGAGACATTCTAATCAACGCAATTAGAGAAAATAATGGCGAAGTCAGACTGGCGGATCGAGGTATTGTCACTCTAGAAGCAGACAGCGACATTACCACCAACAGCAGCGGTGATGGCGGCAACATCGCCATCGGTGGAACTGGGGTGATTGCCTTTGATGACAGCGATATTATTAGCCGCTCCAGTGAAGCACGGGGTGGCGATATCACGTTAAGTACTTTCTTTAGTGAAACCAATCCTCCTGGCAGTGCAGAAGACTTTGATCGGAATGACCAGGTTGATGTAAGCGCGGCAGGCGCACTGGAGTCAGGGCAGATTGTCACCACTGACACGACCACAGTGCAGAACAGTCTGGCTGATTTGCCTGACACCTCTGTGAATGTCAATCAGCTACTTGCAAATAGCTGCATCGTCCGTAGCCAGGAAAGCGGCACGTTTTTGGTGACTGGGACGGGTGGACTGCCTCAACGTCCGGGTGATACGGTCGTGCCGTCTTATCCAACGGGAGAGGTTCGTTCAATCCTCCAGGAGACTTCTGATGAAACAGTCTGGCAGTCTGGCAATCCCGTTGTGGAACCTCAAAACCTCTATCAGCTTGCAGATGGGCGAGTGGTGTTGAGTCGGGAGTGTGAGTAGAGGAAGAATGACGGAGGAAGGGTGACGGAGGAAGGGTGAGGGAGGAAGGGTGAGGGATAAGAAGTGATAGGATAGTGGGTTCGTTGAGTTCTTATTGTTGGGCTGTGTGGATTAGAGCATTGAGGCGGAGAGGTTCTGGTGTTTTGGAGGCGATCGCCCTCTATTTAACTCTAACTGTAAGTATGACTTTGGGAGTGACCGCCCAGACCCCGCCTATGAATCTTCCTGATGACCTCCCTGACCCGGCTGAATCTGATATTCCAAACACCATTGACCAAATTACGCCGCGATCGCCCAGTGAGGAACCACTGCCCCTAGAGCCTCCAACCTCGCTCCCTTCCCCAATTCTGGAACCGTCCACCGTGGAGGCACCAGGGGTACCCAACTTAGCTCCAGTACAGATTCGAGTGAACTCTATTGAAGTGCGAGGCAACAGCATTTTTGAACAGGAGATTGATCAGTTAATTCAGCCTTTGTTAGGACGCGAGGTTTCCTTTGACCAGTTGATTGCTTTGCGATCTGCGATTACAGCACTTTATACCAGCCAGGGATACATTACTTCTGGTGCATTTTTGCCCAACAATCAGGATCTTTCGGATGGTGTGGTGCAAATTCAGGTGGTGGAAGGTGAGTTAGAAGCAGTTAATGTAGAGGGACTGGAGCGGCTTAACTCAAGTTACGTGCGATCGCGGCTCACTTTGGCAGGACGTAGACCGCTCAACCAACAAAACCTGGAACGTGCTCTACAACTGCTTCAGGTTGATCCACTTCTGCGGCAGGTGAATGCTGAACTAACCGCAGGCAGTGCTCCCGGACTCAGCATTCTTCAGGTTGATTTGCAAGAAGCTCCGCTACTGACCGCCAGCCTTGGCACCAACAACTACCAGCCGACCAGCATCGGTTCTGCTCAACTCACGGTTGCAGCTAGCTATACAAATGTGATGGGAATTGGCGATCGCCTCTCTGCTCAATACGGACGCACCAGTGGTTTAGATTTGTATGACATCAGCTACTCCCTACCTGTAAACCCTCGTGATGGCTCGCTCACGTTGCGCTATAACACCAATGACAGCCGCATCATTGAAGATGCAGTTGAAGACTTAGGCATTCGCAGCGAGGCAGAAAGCTGGTCATTAGAATTTCGTCAGCCCCTTTCTCGTAGCGTTACAGAGGAGTTTGCGCTGGGATTGGCGCTTGACCTGCGCCGCAGCCAAACTTACATTTTAGATGACATTCCTTTTTCGTTTTCGGCTGGAGCCGATGAAGGTGAGTCTAGAGTCACAGTGCTGCGGTTTTCCCAGGATTGGGTGAACCGGGGCAGAACTCAGGTGTTGGCGGCTCGTTCTCAGTTCAGCATTGGGCTGGATGCATTGGATGCCACGATTAACGATACTGGCACCGATGCAGAGTTTTTTAAGTGGCTGGGGCAGTTTCAGTGGGTACGGCAAATTGAAGAGCGATCGCTCCTGGTTACTCGCCTCAATGCCCAACTCACACCCGACTCACTTCTCTCATTAGAGAAAATTGGATTGGGCGGACAAGACACCATTCGGGGCTATGCTCAAAACCAGCTCGTGGCAGACAACGCCATCTGGACTTCAGTAGAACTTCGCCTGCCGTTAAATCGCTCCAATCGTCTAGAGTTAATTCCTTTCCTAGAAGCAGGTCATGCTTGGAACAGCGACCTCCCCGACCCTGACCCCGATTTCTTGGTTGGAGCAGGCTTAGGCTTACGCTGGGAAGCATTACGCGGGCTAAATCTGCGAGTAGACTATGGCTTACCGCTGATTGGCGTTGACTCTGAAGGTGATTCTTTGCAGGACAATGGTATTTATTTGTCCGTACAATATTTCCCCTGGTAGATCCGCGTATTCCACGGTTAAAACTGTACCTTTTGAAGCTGAAACTAATTAAAGACTTTGTAAAGTGAGTCATTAACTCACCAAATGGCGTTAACTTAAATGGAGCAATGCCAGAAATGAGTTTCTCCCAAAAAACTTCTTCTAAGAAATTTTCTTGAGAAACCATGTTTGAAAATTGCTAAAAGTGTGGAACTTATCAAGCAATTCAACGTCCCTGTACTAAAACGTTTGGGAATCTACCGAATTCTGTTTGTTATTTCGACTGTCAACCATTCAGTAGCTTACTTAAAAGGAACATACAGTTGAACCCCTGATTTTACTACCGCAAAAGATGTATTGAGATACATCAAGATAGGATAACCAGGGCTTTTAAATTTTAATCACAGTAATTACTGGGTTGGCAATTACTAGTAGATAAACCCCAAAAGATCAGTAGTGCAAAAGTATTTAGCACTGCAAAAATATTCATGCCTGCTCCAGTCTGAAACATCTGATCCAACGGTGAGTAACTCAGGACATCTGCCAGTTGATGTTACTCAAGAGGAAAATCATGGCTGTTCTCACGGTTAGCAGTACCGCAAATGACGGTGCAGGTTCGTTAAGACAAGCGATCGCCAACGCTAAAGCAGGAGATACGATCAAATTTGCCCCCAACTTGGCAGGGCAGACGATTACACTTAGAAGTCAGCTCGAAGTTAGTCCTGGTAAAAATCTAACCATTGATGGGGCGGATGCGGCAGGCTTAACGATTAGCGGCAACAAGACTTCCCGCGCTTTTTACGTCAACTCTAATCAAGATTTTCCGACGAGTTTAACCGTCAAGAACCTGGCGGTTGCCGATACCTATACAGCCGACCGGGGAGGTGGTATTCTTGCAACCCACAAAGGAAACGTCGCAGTAGAAAATGTTCGCTTCAACAATAATGTTGCTGACAAGGGCGGTGGCGCAATCTACACCGAATGGGAAACCAATCTAACGGTCACCAATAGCAAATTTGACCGAAATCAAGCGACTAAAGGTAATGACGAAAGAGGAGCAGGAGCGATCGCCTTCCTCAGCTCTGGTAACTTTGTAGTTCGAAATAGTGAGTTCACCAACAATCGCGGCATCAATGGTGGAGCTATCAACAGCCTCAACGGTAAACTCACCATCGAAAATTCCAAGTTTACTAACAACGATACGACTGCTGCCAAATACGATACAGGCAAAGCAAATCCCTTCTTGCGTGGCTTTGGGGGCGCTGTCTATACCGATCGCGCCAGTTCTACAAATGAGGCATCTGGCACGATTCAAATCAAAAACAGCGTATTTGAGGGAAATAAGGGACGAGGTGAAGGCGGAGCTGCCTATCTTTACACCGGCACTCAAGACAAAGTCACTATCGAGTCTACCGATTTTAAGAAAAATGAGGTCTTGGCACTACCTAATGGCGGCAATGGTGGCAATGGCGGTGGACTGGTGGTGATGAGCAACGGGCTTAACAAGGGTCTGACCATCCGTGATACTGCCTTTACAGACAATACTGCCGCCGGTCAAGGGGGTGGACTTTGGACGATGGATTCCCCAACTACCATCAACGGCAGTCTTTTCTCGGGCAACAAAACTCTGGGGACAACCTACAGCAATGTAGGCGGAGCGATGGCTCTCTACAGTCCTACCGATATTGTAGATACCAAAATTCTTAACAACAAAGCAGGCTGGGTTGGCGGTGGTATTTCTGCTAGTGATAAGTTTCCCGTTACGGTTAAAGACACTGTCTTTTACAACAACACGGCTGACAACGGCACCAACAACTGGGGCATTCAGCAACACACCAGCAGTGAATTAACTGACAAAGGTGGAAATACTCAGTGGCCACCAAAGCGTACCAACAACTGGAATGATTACAACGCAACGGCTCGAATCACCATAGCTCAACCCACCGCAAGTGACTTAAACACCAACGGAATAGGAGTTGCCTCTGGCACAGGTGGAATTCCGACAATTCCTGGTACAGGTGGAACTCCAACGACTCCTACCGATCCAGTAACTCCCGGCACCGGTGGAACTCCAACGCCTACCAATCCCGTAACTCCTGGCACCGGTGGAACTCCCACAACTCCCGGTACAGGTGGAACTCCAACGCCTACCGATCCGGTAACTCCCGGTACTGGTGGAACTCCGACAACTCCTGGTACGGGCGGAACTCCAACGACTCCTACCGATCCAGTAACTCCTGGCACCGGTGGAACTCCGACAACTCCCGGTACAGGTGGAACTCCGACAACTCCTGGCACTCCTTTACCTCTTGTTGCCAGAGCAGATACTATCTCCACAGCAAAAAATACTCCAATTCGGATTGATCCGCTCTCTAATGATTCTGTAGGAAGCGATCGCCCTCTTACCTTAAATATCTCCAGACGTCCTACCCAAGGCAAGGTTGAGGTGTACGACAACAATACACCTGGAAATGTAACTGATGACTTCATCATCTACACACCCAAGAACAATGCCATAGGTAAAGACTCTTTCACCTATCAAATCAACACGGGTGACGGTGCTGCTTCTAATACAGGTGTTGTGAGAGTAACGATCGGTTCCAAAACTTCTGCGATACCTCAACCTCCTGCGGCCCCGACTCCAACCCCCAACCCTCGACCCCCTTCAGCTCCCACTCCTGCGCTCAAAACACTCCGCTATGAAGCAGAGCAGATGAACCTCAACACCTATAAGGTGGAGGGACTGGACGGCTCCCGGGCATCAGCAGACCGCTACATCTCACTCCGCAGCACTGGCGAAACCTCGGGGAGTGCTAACGGTGTGTTTCGAGGTACAGCAGGTACTTATCAAGTCCGAGTCGGCTACTACGATGAAAACGATGGTCAGTCTTCTGCCAGCGTGACCGTTGCAGGTCAGCGTAAGAACTTCAAGCTCGACAAAGACCTGCTTTCTGACTCTGCCATGCACGATGCTAAAGCCGTAGTCACGACTCATTCTGCTGTCACTTTGAAAACAGGCGATCGCTTTGAGATTTCGGCTCGATTAGATAAAGGAGAGTTCGCTCGATTCGACTATATCGAGTTTGTTCCTGTAAATCAAAGGAGCAGACCTGTAACTGGACGCACTGAGACATCCAGAACAGTGATTCAAGGTCGAGCGAGCAACGACACTCTGATTGGCTCCAGCGCTCCCAACAAACTGTACGGTGGCAAGGGCAGTGATTCCCTTGACGGAAAAGCAGGAAACGATGTGCTGATTGGAGTAGATGCCAGAGATCCAAATCCAGGACGCAACGAGAAGGATGACCTGGTGGGTGGAGAAGGCGCAGACCGCTTCTACTTGGGCGATCAATCCAAGATTTACTATAACGATGGCAGGTCTGACAGGGCCGGGGTAGGAGATTATGCTCGAATTCAGGACTTCAATGCCAGTGAAGGGGACAAAATTTACCTACACGGCAAAGCAGAGGACTATCGATTAGGAGCAGCCCCTCCGAGAGTGGGCACAGGAACGAGTATCTTCCACACCACGGGTGAACGAGATGAATTAATTGCCGTGGTAGAAGAGGTGCAACTTAGCTTGAGCAGCAATAGCTTTAAGTTTGCATAGGGTTTGAGAGGTTATAGGGTGCTTGCCGGTTGATGATTCATGAGAGAAACAACATGGCTATTATTACTGTTACAAGCATCGCCAATAGTGGAGCAGGTTCTCTGAGAGAGGCGATCGCCAACGCACAGTCTGGAGATACCATTAAATTTAGCTCTACTTTGGCAGGGCAAACGATTACCCTCACCAGCGGGCAGCTTGAAATCAACAAAGGTTTGACCATTGATGGTTCAGGTGCTGTAGGTGTAAAGATTAGTGGTAATAACACCAGTCGAATCTTTGATGTAACCGCATCCGGTTCAAGGTTCACACTGCGAAATCTCACCCTGATCAATGGAAGAGCCAATGGTACGGGAGAAGCAGGTGCCGGAGGTGCCATCCGAACCGCTGGCGGTGGTCAACTGATTGTCGAAAATAGCACCTTTCAAAATAATGCTTCTTCTGGTGAGGGTGGCGGTGCTATCTGGGCAGGTTACAACAGCACCAATACTATTCTTAACAGCACATTTAATGGCAATGATGGCACATCAGGTCAAGGGGAACGAGGTGGCGGTGCTATCTCAGTCAAGAGCAAAAGCAGTCTCACTGTTAAGAACAGTCAGTTTACCAATAATAAGGGAACTAATGGTGGTGCAATCAACAGTCTTTTAAGCGGACTCACGGTTGAAAACTCTACTTTTCTCAATAATGACTCAACCGCAGGTGGACCATTAGGACCTCATACCAAAGGTTATGGAGGTGCCATTTACACCGATGGAGCCAATGCCTCTGGACCGAATGCTACACCCGGACCTCAAGGGGGTGTCATTACAATTCGCAGTAGTCGATTTGAAAGTAATACTGGGGCTGGACAAGGAGGAGGACTTTTTCTATTTGCTTATCCTCCAGACAAGGTAATTGTTGAAAACACAATTATCACGAAGAACAAGGTCGTTGAAGATGCGAAGGGAGATGCTCTGGGCGGTGGTCTTCGACTCGGCAATGCTGAATTTACGATCAAAAACACTACATTTACAAATAATAAAGCGCTTGACCAGGGTGGTGGCTTATGGATAGGAGAAAAGTCTCCAGGCACCATCATTGACAGCACCTTTTCGGGTAATCGGGCCGAGAGCGCTGATCAGAAAGAAGGTCTGGGAGGAGCAATCACCCTAGCCAATGGCTCTAATCCTGTTGATATTGTTAATACTCTCGTTTCTGATAACTACGCTGGTTTTCAAGGTGGAGGGTTCTGGGGTGGTGGCTCGTCCACGACTGTTAAGGATTCTGTGTTCGTTGATAATGTTGCAAACAATGGCGGAAATAATTGGGACATCAAGAATCATACGGGAACTCAATTTAGCGATCGCGGTGGCAACATCCAATGGCCTCCCAAAAACCCAAATGACTCCACCGATGTGAATGTTACGGTAAACGTTAGACTGGTTGACCCGACTCCCAGTGATCTGAGAGACGTGGGCAGCAACATTCCTGTCGTAGGTAATCCCATCCCGAGTATCCCAGATCCAGGTAGTACGCCCCCTCTTCCTAATACGCCTTCTCTAATCGCCAGAGCGGACTCCGCTACCACACGTCAAAATACCCCAGTTCGCATCAATCTCCTGGAAAACGACTCCCTCCCGAACGATCGCCCCTTCACTCTCAATATTGCTAACCGTCCCACACGCGGTCGTATTCAAATCAACAATAATGGTACTCCGCAAAATACCTCCGACGACTTCGTTCTCTACACACCCAAAAACAACATTACAGGGCGAGATAGTTTTACCTATCAAATCAGCACGGGTAACGGTACATCCGCTACAGCAGTAGTGAGAGTGGCGATCGCGCCCCAATCTCCTACCCAGCCTCCTACAGCTCCTTCCCAACCCCCATCGTCCCCCACACCCCTTAGAACTCTGCGTTATGAAGCGGAGCAGATGAGCCTCAACAACTACAAAGTTGAGTCCTTGGATAACTCCCAAGCATCCGCAAAACGCTACATCTCCCTACGCAGCACTGGCGAAACCTCTGGGAGTGCCAGCGGTGTGTTTCGAGGTGCAGCAGGCACTTATCAAATCCGAGTTGGCTACTACGACGAAAACGATGGTCAATCCTCCGCTACAGTTACCGTTGCAGGTCAGCGTAAGAACTTCAAGCTTGATAAAGACCTGCTCTCTGACTCTGCTATGCACGATGCTAAAGCAGTGGTTACCACTCACTCGTCCGTCGCGCTCAAGACAGGCGATCGCATTGAGATTTCGGCTCGATTGGATAAAGGAGAGTTTGCTCGATTCGACTACATTCAGTTTACCCCTGTCAAACAGCGACCGAATGGCACTGGTAAAAGCACTACAAACGCTCGAACAATGCCGAAAAATGCAGATGTGTTGCGGGGTGGCGAGGGAAATGACTTTTTGGATGGAGGGCGAGGAAATGATGTCTTGGTAGGGGCAGAAACAAGAAGCTCAACTCCAGGACGAAACGAGAGAGATATCTTAATTGGAGGCAAAGGTGCTGACCGTTTTCAGTTAGGAGATCAATCTCACGTCTTCTACAACGATGGCAAAGCAAACGACCCAGGACTTAGAGATTACGCTTTGATTAAAGACTTCAACCTCAGTCAAGGAGATAGAATTTATCTGCATGGGGAAGCTGATGATTACCGCATTGGAGCAGCTCCTTCAACGAACAGTAGAGGACTGGGAATTTACCACACAGGAGACGGACAACAGGAGTTAATCGCTGTGATCGAAAATCAGCAAAGCTTGAATTTGAGAAGCCATAACCTAAGGTTTGTATAAAGCGTCTAGCCTCTAGCACCCACTGTCATCGATAGTTGAGACTCAGTTTGACCATACTCTAGCTTAATGATTTGGTCAGCCAAGTGGAAGTAGCGATCGTCATGAGTAATCACCAGAATGGTTTTGCCTTGCTCTTTTAGCCGGACAAGAATTTCTCGATAAAATAGCTCTCTAAACAGCGGATCTTGGTCAGAAGCCCATTCATCAAATAGGTAGATGGGACGATCTTCTAAATATGCAGTCAGAAGTGCAAGCCGCTTTCGTTGTCCTTGAGAGAGATGAATCGTTGAAAACACGCCATTTCTCACACTCACTTTGTGGTCTAGCTGCAACTGCTTCAGGTAATGTTTTGCTTCATGATCCAGATTAGGGCGATCGCATCCTAAACAGCGCTCGAACAGGTGAAAGTCCGAAAAGATAGCGGAGAAATGCTGTCGATACCATTCTCGGTTGTGGTCAGCGATCGCCACGCCATCAATCGAAACCTTACCTGTCATCGCCGGATACAATCCCGTAATCAGTTTAGCTAAAGTCGATTTACCGCTACCGTTGCCGCCAACTAGATAAGTCACTTGTCCGGGCTGCAAAGACAGGCTGACAGGGCCCAAAGTAAACCCATGTTCATCTCCGTCAGGATGATAGGTGTACGTCACCTGCTCAAGCTCAATCTGACAGTGCTGACTCACGTTTTGAGGAGTAATTCTGTGAGTTTCGGGGATATCGAGTTCGGCTTCCTGAGCCAGGGCTAACTTCATCCGTTCAATTTTCCGCAACGCCACATTGCCGCGCAAGAAGTCAGGCAGTCGGTGCAGCAGATTTTGAATTGGAATTGCTAGATAAGTGGTCGTGAGCGCATAGGATGCCAGCATTGCAGGCGATGTTTCAACGAATCGAGGCAAGATAAACAGGGTGAAACCGAGGATAGCGAAGAGCGAGAACTGCCCTAAACCATCTGCTAGCGCAAAGATTCGCATTGCTGCAATGTTTTTCTGCCGCATCGTGGCAGCACTGCCCTGTAGCTCCTCTGTCAAAAACTCTTCTCGGCGCGAGCGGTGCAGTTTTAATTCTTTTGTACCAGTGGCGATCGCCTGAAAGTGCTTGAACAAATGATCCTCTTCTTCACGAGCGATCGCAAACAGTTGTTGGGCTTTGCCTAACGTGGAGTGAGTACACCAAACGGCGATCGCCGTAATAGCAAAAATGACAATAAACACATCGCTTGAAAGCCAAACTAGATAAGTTAAACAGCCGACAATAGTAGCGAGGTCGGTGCAGACATTAGGAATGACAGAAACCGTGTGAGAGAGAACGCGTACATCATCTGTGAGAGTCGCCAGTAGTCGATTACTGCCCAGCATTTCCAGATGTTGCAGGGGTGCAGCTAGAATGTTTTCACTCAGCCGCAGCCGCAGCTGATAAATTGCATTCTGGGAAAGGCTGATTAGCATAAACTGAGAGAAAGTACTGGTCAAAAGGGTTGCCGTTACCAGCCCCAAAAAGTAAAGCAGTGAGTAAGAAACAGCAGCTTGACCGACTGCCTGATTAATTAGCCAGATTAGCTTTGCATTAACTCCCCCACTCACCAAACCCGCAACCGCAGCAATCGCAATGTTGAGCCACGATGTCTTTAGCAAAAATTGGATAAATTTCATCTCACGCTGTCCTCTACAAAAGCTTTACCGAAATCGTTGTCTAGAGCGTTTGAAACAGAATGCCTTCTACCCCAACACCCGGTGAAAATGAAAAGGCAAGCCCTGTTAATGACTGTTGCGCTGTATCTTGCCATCCCGTACCGGGGTCAATTGGGGTATGAAAAGCGCTTTCAGGATAGCGAAACTGCTCCAATCGATTTAGCATTCGCTCCATCACAAACAGCACAGAAGGACTCAACATGTTGCCATACTGCCGTAAGACTTCCCAACTGTCAGCCACCTGATCATCGGTTAGGTCAAGCGATCGTTGCACCTTCTGAATAATCCGAGTTCCACCAGGATGCACTGCCCACAGATTAATGTCTTGCTTGGTCAACTGGTGATCTGCCAAATACCGTTCAATAATTCCACCCACTCCGGCCTCAATGTAGTCAGGTAATTGACGCGAAAGTTTGCAGGTAATGCCGCTATCTTGAATACCTAGAGCAATTCCGTCTTGAGTGTTTTCTGCCAAATAGCTCAAGTGATCGCGGATAACAACATGCCCCTGTCCTAAGCATTCTGCTTCCGTGCAAGCACCAATCACTACGGCAGCACATCCATCTCCAAAAATGCTGTGAATGATCACGTCATTCAGGTCGTCTTCAAAGACAGCATTGATAGAACTGAGCTCCAGACAAACAACGAGGGACTTGTGCGTCGGATTTGCTCTCACATAGTCAGAGGCAACTCGCAGCCCATTCATGGCAGCGGCACAGCCCATGAAATTGATTGTTACTCGCGCAATGTCTCGCCGCAGACCCAACCGCTCAATCAAAGCTGCATCTACTCCCGGTGCCACAAATCCCGTGCTAGAAACAAACACAATCTGACGAATGTTACTCCTGATATCAACGGTTGTGTATCCAGGAAGGTTTACTTTTGGGGCTGAAGCGGCGGCGATCGCCCGTTCTGCAACCCGCTCTGCTAGAGGAACTGCGTGTTCTTGATAGAGTCGCATCCGGTCTTTGATGCTGCTAGCGTTGAGTGTAGCGATCGCATCCTGTGACAGCAAATTAATTGCCAGATGCCGAGTATCAATCCGAGTATTGTGATAGAGCTTTTCAATTAGCGATCGGTTTTGCTCTAGGTTAGGCAGTTGAGCGACCAGTTGCGCCGCATCAGATTGCCGGATAGTGTGTTCTGGTGTTCCGGTTGCAATGCTTTCAATGGTGGGTAAGACTTGCCTCAAACTCACCATGTTTGGTGCAAAAGTGATATTGGCAAAAGAATTTGTGGAAACAGGGTTAACTTGGATAGTGGCGGTACTCATGACATTTGCTCCTGGTTAAAAATGAATCACTCACTAACACGTAATCTTGAACTCACATTTCTGGGCTGATTGCTTTCGCATCTGAACTTTCAATTACTCACATTCAGCGGTTTAGGACTAGATTGAACCGATACCAATTACACCTTTGATGATGTATTGCACAGAAGTTCGTAAAGCCTGAGGATTAACATGTTCTGCCAATACATTCAAATTGTTCTCTTTTGCCAAACGGGACGGACTGAACAGATAGTGTTTTGCCATGATGGGGAGGCGATCGCCAAAGAAATTCTTAGGCTGCAACCACTCAATTCCCATCTTTTCTGCTTCATCCCGAACAATTGCTTCACCGGCAATGTTGGCAAATCCACTTCTTTGGAAAGGCAAGACATGATGGACTCGATGCGGGCTCAATCCAGCCGACAGAAAACAGTCCACATATTTGTTGCCAATCATCGTCAGGTCATAGGAATTCTTGATCTGAAAAGTTGCCCAATCCTGACCCTGGCTCAAATCCGCAGTAGACTCCTCTTCCTCAAAATCGTGACTAGCGACAATCATGAAGGTGCTAATCCAAAGAGTGAGACAAAACTGAATCAGCCATGCATTCAGATCACCCTGCATCCAAAACAGCACCAGTTCACCCAGCAGCAAAAACCGCATTACCAACATCCCCAGATAGTGAGGCAGTCCTCGTTGCCAGGAGCCGTAAAAGTCCTTTACACCATGCTTGACCGCATAGGAACACATCTCAAAACTGCGAACAAACATCCCTGGAAACACATGTCCCAACTTATGCAGCGTGTGTAACGGAATCCGGTAATAGCGCGGCAGATCCATCATTGCGGTGAACACATTGCGTTTGACATCGACTTCACTCTGGGTATGGGGATGGTGCATCAATGTGTGACCATCAATTACCACAAACGCCATAGGCACGTAGTTGATATCAAAAACATGAGAGAAAAACTTGTTGAAACCAACCTGGGCACGGTGAATCAAATAGTGCCCTGCACCTGCCAGCGAAATCCTCAACGCCATCATGATGGGTGCAAACAGGTACACTGGCATGAACTGTGGAGCGGTTAGCCGCAATACCTGCACCAGAATGTAGGCGATCGTCAAAACAACAGTCGTGACATCAAAAAGGGTATCCATTCTGGCAATTTTGGCTTTCATCTCTGGTTGATTCAGCCGCGTTCTGATTCTGTTGAGCAACTGATCATCTTTGTGAAAGTCAAATTGAGGCGTGTCTCGCCAGCCGTCAAATCCATCTCGAAAGAGAAAAGGTGGAGCATTGTATTTGGGGTGAAAGTCATCAGGAGTGGCTTTTCTACCCAAAGCGTACTTCTTTAGGACTTTCTTGACTTTTGCTGGGTTGCGATGCAACACATTCACCAATGTGGTGATATCTCGGTTTCTTAACCGTCCAATAAAAAACTCACCACCAGGATGCTTTTTAACAAAATCTGACAAGTCATAAACCTCACCGTCATAGATCCAGACATTTGACATTTGCTTGCTGGCAACCTCTGGTGGTCCTTGCATAGCGGCGATCGCCTCTGGGGTTCTCACCACTTCTGGCAGCGCAGTCAACGCAGTCCGAGCTTTCACTTCTGGTCTAAATTCGCTGACATGGGACAACGGTTCTGACTCACCTGGGTAGACAAGATCTGCTGCTGAACTTGCTGCTCCAGTCGCGCCAGATTCTCCATAATCTCGCTCATTTCCTGGGCGATCGATGAGTTGTACAGACTCCAAAACTTCTGATAATACATCCATAACTCCTTGAACTCCTTAAAAGCTTTTGTCCTGGTGGGTTTGGAGAAGCTCCCCCATCCATTCGCTTACGTTGATAGTAGGAGTTCAAGTGAGTGCAGGTGTTACAGGTTTAATCCAGAGTGGCTGTACGAATCAGCGAAGTCAGTGGATGTTTATTGCTGTCTTGCTTGCAGAAAAGTGAAATGAAGTATTGAAGATACTTGTTTCCCTCTCTAACTTTAGATAGAGGTAAGATTTCCCACAAGTAAGTTTCCTTAGAAAAGAAACTTAACGGTCAGCTAAAGAATTCTGTCTTTTTAAATACTGAATCTACAAACTTTTTATAATAGCTACACCTCAGAAGGTGGAAAGCGAAGAGCGAGTAGACCTATGCTTAATTCCAAGTTGATGACGAATGGGTTGAAGGTATTGTTGGTCGATGATGATCGGGATACCTGCGAATTATTGACGCTCATGCTCAACTTATATGGCATTGAAGTAACCTCTGTTAACTCGGCACCAGCAGGTTTGGAAGCAGTGGCAAGTCTGCATCCTGATGTCTTAATTAGTGATATTGCGATGCCAGATGAAGATGGCTATTCTCTCATTCGTAAGGTAAGAAGTCTTGATGCTGAACACGGCGGAAGTGTCCTTGCGATCGCCATCACCGCAGCAGTCACGGGAATTGCTCAATATGAGACCTTCGCAGCAGGATTTCAAAGATATCTTGCAAAACCATTTGACCCAGAAGAATTGGTTGCGGTGGTATCCGATTTAATGGATAAACAGTCGTAGGTGAATTGCTTATTAAATAAACGGTGTTGTAGCAGCCCTGTCCTTCATCTACCAGAACTACCTGACCACTAGAAAGCTGCTTGACTGGGTTAACTATCCAGGGGCGAGAAAAAGGTTCAACGTAGGGGCGCAGCATTCGGGCGAAGACCTTCCCTTGAGCTAAGAGGTTGTTTAGCGAAGGCTACGCCCTTTCGGAGGCTTGCTAATATCTAAAGTTATCTTCTGTCGCTTAGCTCAGCCGTTAGCGACATATTCTCCTTATCCTTGAGCTGTCTAACCGGGATCTCAATGAAGAATTCGGTTCCTCTCCCTGGGTTAGACGAATAATAGAGCCGTCCTTGATGTTTCTCGATCACAATCCGGTGGCTGATTGCTAAACCGAGTCCCGTTCCTTTGCCAATTGGTTTAGTTGTAAAGAAGGGGTCAAACAATCGTTGCTGAAAGATTTCTGGAATGCCTGGTCCGTTGTCGGCAATGCGAATAGAGACCCAGTCTGGATCATGCATTTGTGTCTGAATTTCGATCGCAGGTGAGGAATATTCGGCAGTCGTGGAGCGCTGATAGACTTCAGCACATTCTCCGACCATTTCTAGTGCATCAATCGCATTCACCAGCAGATTCATAAACACCTGATTCATCTGTCCGGCATAGCAGTCAATCAGCGGCAGGTCATCGTAGCGTTTAATAATTTTAATGCCTGCCGATTTTGCATCAGTTCTTAGACGGTTTTGCAAAATTAGAAGAGTATTGTCAATGCCTTCGTGAATATCGACGGGCTTCATTTCGGCTTCGTCTAGGCGAGAAAAGCTGCGAAGAGATAGCACGATTTGCCGAATGCGCTCTGACCCAACCCGCATAGAGGTCAAGATTTTAGGCAAATCTGTGACGAGAAAATCGAAATCGATTGTTTCTACTTCAGTTTGAATTTCGGGTACTGGGTTGGGATAGTGCTGTCGGTAAAGCTTAACCAGGTTGAGCAAATCTTGTGTGTAGTCGCTAGCGTGGTCAATATTGCCGTAAATGAAGCTGACGGGGTTGTTGATTTCGTGAGCAATTCCAGCTACGAGCTGCCCTAGGCTAGACATTTTTTCGGTTTGTACAAGCTGCGCCTGAGTTGCCTGGAGGTCATACAGCGCTTGCTGAAGCTGCTGTGCCTGAATCTGTGCTTGAAGTGCGGCGGTACGAGTCTGAGAATAAAGTTCTGCTTGGTCAATGGCGATCGCCAACTGATCCGCCACATCTCGCAGCAGTTCCACTTCATGGTCGCGCCAAGGACGAGCCTGCTTGACATGCTCACACACAATTACACCCAACCGACCCGACCGGGTTTGCACGACGACTGTTAAAAGCGACTTAAAGCCTAAGTTGGCAAGCTGGCTCCGACCCGTTGCATCAAGCCGAGTCGTAGTTGCAACATCATCAACCTGCAAAATGCTGGAGCGCAAAATGACTTCTCTTAAAACCTCACTATCCCTTACTGGATAATGAGCCAGATTGGGCAGCAAGTCTTGGTCGCAGGCTTCGTGGCTCAGATCAAATCGAGCAGGGTCAGTGTTGGGTAAGTACCAGAGAAATTTGCAGCGATCGATTTGCAGTAGGTTACGGATCTCAGTGACTGCGGTAGTCAGAATGGTATCTAACTCTAGAGAATTGCGGATCTGACTAGACAAACTGCGCTTGAATAGCTCTGCGCGTTGGGTTAACTTTTGCAGGCGATCGTTTGCCTCGATCAGTTCCCGTGATTTTTGCTCAAGCTGACAGTTATACAAAATAGCTTGAGCTGCCTCTGCCAACATATCTGTGACTAGCGTGGAGGCATCAAACTTAACGTCATCCATGCCCAGCCAAGGCTGCGGTTTGATCAGTTCGTCATCTACCTGCACCAGGTCAAACTGTCCATTTGGTCGTACCTTGCCAATTCGGCAGGGTTTCCAGAGGTGATGGTTTTGCTCCACTCGCACCATGCCACCAGGAGTTTGCATTGCTTGACCATAAGCCGCTAGCCGGACGTGATCGACCTCAAACGACTGTGCCTGCTCGACAGCCTGTTTCCATAGATAAACCTGAACATACGCTGACTCAACCGAGTCGCTTGTGACTCGATCTGCCCCGTAAGTTGCCTTGAAGTTTTTTACGAAGGTTTGATTTCTGAGGTTCTTCAGGCTCTGAAAGTAGCTATGGGCAGCGTAATGAC
This sequence comes from Leptolyngbya sp. FACHB-671, assembly GCF_014695745.1. Taxonomy (NCBI): domain Bacteria; kingdom Bacillati; phylum Cyanobacteriota; class Cyanophyceae; order Leptolyngbyales; family Leptolyngbyaceae; genus Leptolyngbya; species Leptolyngbya sp. FACHB-671. Next base: position 28,217 of record NZ_JACJOV010000171.1, read on the forward strand.
CGACTGCTGACTCCACCCCAAGCTGTTGAATTTCTTCTTCGGTGACGCTTACGGCCAGAATGGGAATATCTTCAGCATCGATTCCTGCTTCGCGGTATTGCGGATAAAATCCCAGGTTGCTGTCAGTGTTAACCGTGCTAAAGACGACATCAGGCTTGGTTCGCTTGATGTTGGCGATAATTTGCCTGAAGTCCATGCCGCCGACTGGAACGTAATCTTCTCCCAGGACGGTGCCGCCCTGCTGCTTTAGCCTTGCCCGAATAATCTTACTGGCAGTTCGAGAAAAGACGATGTCAGACCCTACCAGGTAAAACCGCTTGCCCTTATTTTGCAGGAGCCACTGAACAGCTGGCTCGATCTGCTGATTGGGACAAACGGCAGTGTAGAAGATGCTTTTAGAACACTCCAGCCCTTCATACTGAACGGGATACCAGAGTAGGGCGTTTAGGCGCTCCAGAGTTGGCACGATGAACTTACGAACTGTGGAAGTCCAGCAACCAAAGATAGTAACGACCTGATCCTGTTCAATCAGCTTGCGGGCCTGTTGCTCAAAAATTACGGGTTCCGATGCACCGTCGGCAACAATCGGCTCGATTTGTTTCCCCAATACTCCGCCAGATTGATTGATTTCGGCGATCGCCATCATCTCTGCATCTTTCAGCGCAATTTCACCGATTGCCCAAGGGCCAGCGAGAGAATGGAGTATCCCGACTTTTACTGTAGAGCCTGCGATCGCGCTTATCACTGACGTTTTACCCTTTGGGTTCAAAGATAAATGCTGAGTTTCAAGTGTATTGAGTCAGATGATTCCCTGATTAGCGGATATGTGCCCACTTTAGCCTTCGTTCTGTTGAATTTCTGTGCAAACCGGCAATTCTTAAGAGATTGCAGGTGACTAAGCCCACTTTGCGGATGCGGTGGGTTTAGTTTTTGGCTAGATGCTTATCTTCTAGGGCAGCAATTTCAATGTCACCTCATCCACATCCCATAGACTACCCATGACGGAGCCTGCTCTTAACGTTTTTTAGACATACCTGCGGTTCAGGGGGAACATGATGAAGTTTGAGGTTAGCCTTGAAGCTTCGTAGATAAAGGTTTTAGCGAAATAAGAAGAGAAGCTTTGACTTTCGATGAAGCCGATCGCCAGCGGCTATGCTAGGTGAAACTCTAGTCTTTTTAATGAATGATTGATCTGAATCCACTGTTTGAATTTTCACGCACTAACTGTGTTGCTATCTGTGCAGTTCTGGTTCCAGCCAATCTGCTGGCGACCTCACAAACTCTGCTGCTGTTGTGGTTTCGTCGCCCTCTGAGGCAAGTGTGGCTGATGGCGGCGATCGCCAGCCTCTGTGCGCTGGTGATGGTGCTGCACGTCATGACCTGGCTCATCATCGGCGTGGTAATGATGCAGACTTTTATCTTGTTTGGCTTAGGGGCAATGTGTCTGTGTACCAATCTGGGGGCGATCGCCTATGCCAGCTATAGACGAGCCAAACCTCGCGGTAGTTTCTTTGCCAGCCGACCTTCGCCTTCTACCTAAAAACAGCATTTTCTCAGCCTTAAGTCAGATTAAATTTTGAGAGCTTCTTGCTAGGTTTAGTTGTCTGATCCTTTTGACAAACTGGAGAAGCTTAAATGGACGGAACAAAAGGTTTACTTCGTTATCTTTCTCTCGCTCCCGTATTGGCAACCATTACGCTGGTTGTAATTGCTGTACTGCTCAGCAACTTCATCTACTTCGTTCCCGATCGCCTATTCGTGCCTTCTCCTTAAGACTGGGTGATTTCTAGGAGAAATATTGCCGACGGGCAAGGTAACAAATCAGATCTTCCAAACATCTTGAATCTGAAAACAATTTTAAGCGTGGGGGACTGCCTCCACGCTTAAGTGTTTTGAGCATGACAACTCCCCTGACTCGTAGAGCGGGTTAGCGCGGTACAACCCTCAAGGCACTAGATTTTGTGCCTCAACCCAACCTTCGATGCTGATATTCTTAGCGTAGTACCGTTACGAGAAGCGTTATGGAAACCGATTGGATGAGTTTAACAATAGGGGGATTGGCTATCGCCCTGGTTATTGCTGCATTCTTGATGATGTTTACGACTGTCTTCACCACTCGCAAACGGTAAAAGCTTCCTGGAACTTGAGCAGGTTCAATCCATCCTATTTCTAGTTCAAGCTTCTAGTTCAAGGCAGTTCTTGACGGTGAACCTGAAACTCTTGCTCTAGAGAAGGAGTTTGCATGTCTTCCTGGGTCATTTCTTGAAGTTCAGACATTTGAGCTTGAAGTGCCTGAATTCGCTCTTGCAGTCGAGCCTTGATGCCGGATGGACCGGATGCAACGCAATCTCGGCAAGCTTCACCTTTAACAACGTCTTGGCGATCGTAAATGACTGCCAGCAAAAGCTGGTTGCCCCTAGTTCGAAGTGGGTAGGCTCGACGACCGCAGATTGTGCAGAAGACGGGTGCGTTGCCGATATATACACTTGGCTCCCAGACAATTTTCATTCACCACCTCTAGAGCATCCAATGCCTTCAGAATAATGGAAGGCTTTGGTAGATGTTCGCGACTTGTATAACAGCAAGGACGTGACGGTGCGTGACTTGCACATTGCACCTACAATTCCTGCCAACTTAACCTACAAAATATGGCAACTGCCGTATAAACCGCAATATTTCTCAATCTCCTTTGGGTATTCCGACGTGATGTTAGCTTTAAGCGTCTTCTGAATCACTTGAATCGGCAATCTAAGGAAAATGTTGGACAGTAGATTTGGACAGTAGATTTAAAAATAAAATTGCCCCACAGCTAGGGACCGCGAGGCAAAAGGACAGTTAAACGCTAAGTTCAGTGTGTTTGAGCTTTAAGTTGATTTGGCTGACCCATGTGACGATTTCTCCAGTGTCCATTCACCTGGATTAAAGTGGCACACTCGGGTCAACCTTTTACCCCACTGGCTGTCTCAGTCGGAACGATGTAGTTCTGCATCAGCACAAAAAACAGCAAGATTGGGGCAATTGAAATGACTGAACCTGCTGCAATCAAGCGCCAGTCGAGCGAGAACGCGCCTGCTAGCTTGGCAACTCCCAGCGGTAGCGTGTAGTATTCCTGCTGGTCGAGGATGATCAGGGGCCATAGGAAATCGCTCCAGGAACCGATAAACACGAAGATTGCTAGGGTCACCAAGGCTGGACGAATTGAGGGCAGCATGACAAACCACCAGATGCCCAATTCAGAGCAGCCATCAATTCGAGCGGCTTCTTCCAATTCTTTGGGTACGCCTTGAAAGGCTTGTCGCAGCAGGAAGATGCCAAAGGCAGAGGCGATCGCCGGAAAAATCAGCCCTAGATAGGTATTTCGCAAGCCAAGCTGCACGATCAGGATAAATAGCGGAATCATCACAACCTGAAACGGAATCAAGATGGTTGAGACAACCAGGCTAAAGATCAGGTCGCGCCCCCGAAACTCCAGTCGGGCCAGCGGGTAAGCTGCCAGCGAACAGAGCAGCAGATTTAGCCCCACGGTCAGGATCGCCACCAGAGTGCTGTTAAACAAATAGCGCCCAAACGGATTGGTTTGCCAGACGGTGACAAAGTTTTGCAAGGTTGGCTGGCTGGGCAGAAACCGGGGCGGAAACTGGAAAATATCTTCTGTGGGTGCCTTAAAGGCGGTGCTGGTGAGCCAGACCAGCGGCAATAGCATGACGATGGCGATCGCCCCCAGTGCCAGGTACGTCCAGGCGTACCTCCAGGCAAATGAATTGCGTCGCCGCTGCCACGCATTCAAATTTGAGGATTGCGAATGGGGTTTCGTTGCATTCACCACAAAGCGTCCTTGCTCATTTGTCATCCTAACGAGATGACTATTGTATGGCTTCTTCAGCGTTTCAGGGATAGAGTGTGGGTTCTGTTTTTCAGCAAGGTTCCGGTAACCAGAAGGGCAATCGCCAATAGTCCTAATCCCGCCCCAGGTTCAGGCACGTCGGTCGGCGATTCGGCATCAAAAGCAATTTCGATATCTTCGTCAACCACAATCAAAACACTTTCTTGATTAAACCGTTGGGTGTATGCGGTAATGATTTCGTCAATTGCCGCTTCACTTTCTACCGTGTCGTCTAACAGTAATCGGACAACTTTCGACCGTTCCTCAATGATGGTGCCGGTGCTGTCTTGAAATTGCCCATCTGCTTCAAATACCGTCAAGCCAGCCGGAAAACGAGCGGTAATCACTTCATCTAAAAAGGCTTGAAATTGCGCTTCGGATACCTCGCCACCACCCAGTATGTTGCGCCCGAAAAATAGGTCTGTTTGAATCAGTTCAGGAATAGGATCATTGTCAATGATGTTCTCACCTGTGTCAAAGCCAACCGCGATGTCTTCGTTAACTGCTAACAAAACGCTTTCTTGATTGAATCGTTGAATGTAAGCATTAATAATTTCGTCGATCGCTGCTTCATTTTCTACCGTATCGTCTAACAGTAATCGGACAACTTTTGACTGTTCTTCGATGATGGTACCGGTGCTGTCCTGAAACTGCCCCTCTGCTTCAAACACGGTTAAGCCAGCTGGGAAACGAGCGGTAATTACTTCATCTAAAAAAGTCTCGAATTGCGCTTCAGATACCTCACCACCACCCGGTATGTTGCGCCCAAAAAATAGATCCGCTTGGATAAATTCTGGTACTGGATCATTGTCAATCAAGTTTTCACCTGCTCCAAATCCAACTTTAAGTTCATCCTCATTGGTTGTTTGTAGTACGCTTTCCTGATCAAATTGCTTAGTGTAGGCAGTCACGATTTGGTTGATTTCGGCTTCAGTTTCAGCCGTATCTTCAACAAACAGAGTCACAACTTTAGAGGGTTCTTCAATCAGGGTTCCTGTGCTGCTCAAAAATTGTCCTTCAGAATCAAAAACAGTTAGCCCTTCTGGGAAAAGAGGGGTGATGACGGAATCCACAAAAGCTTGAAATTCTTCTTCCGAAACCTGCTCACCATTCGCAATGTTGCGTCCAAAAAACAGCTCCTTCTGAATCAAGGTAGAAGCCTCTGCTTTGGGAATTACTGCGATCGCAATCGATAGTGTGGCTGTGATTGCAGCAGTTCTAAACTTAGATAATCCATTCTTCATAAGGTTCAACTCCGGCTATTAATCAGAAGTAATGAAGTGATGAAACGTAATGAGAAAGGCGATCGCTTCTCTTCAAAACGAATTCTTTTACTACAGCCACAAGCCTAAGCAATTGATTTATCTCTGTCGGTGGGAGAAAGTCTGAAATAGTCAGAACTGCTTTAAAAAATTTCCTGATTGGGTTGGCGATCGCTGTCAAAAGAAAAGTGGACAGTGGAGTAGCCTACCCATGAGTGATCTTTGCCTGTTGGCTGTCAGCTTGTTGAATCAGGGACAGCTTCCGGGAACCCCTGAACTGCCGCAGCCGCTCGATTTTGAGGAGGCGATTAGCGCTCCGCGCAACTCCGCAGGAACCGCCCCCTCTCCCAACTGCCAGCCCACCCTGACCAAAGGCACGATTGCGGTTACAGAAACACATCAGCCCGAGTTCAGCCGCTCGGCATCAACGCGACCCTTAACGCGAGCCTATTCCCCGCTGCGATTTCTGCCGGAGTCGGCTCCACCCTTACCCCAGTTTCCTTACCCAGTTCCGATAGCGCCAGAGCTGATTCCAGAAACGCCACAGACTCGACCCCTTCGTACTGGACGACGCCCTAGCTCTGGAAGCCAACTTTATCAGCAGCGGTTAGCTGCCTTGAGCGCAGGTAGAACCTACACTCGATTACCAGTAGATAGCTTTTATGAAAGTTGGATTAATGCCACCCGGCAGCCGACTTATGAGCAGTGGACTAGCCTGCTAGGGCAAGAAGCACGGGCGATCGCCTACGGGCAGGGAAGCAATCGGTTGACCGTATTGGTGGGAGATTCTTTGCTGTTGTGGTATCCGCCAGAGCAGCTATCTGGCGATCGCCTCTGGCTCAATCAAGGCATTTCCGGTGACACTACCGCAGGCATTCTCAGGCGACTATCGGCATTTTCTCAAGCTCGACCCGACACCATTCACGTTATGGCAGGCATCAATGACCTGCGACAAGGGGCAACGGATGCGACCGTACTCAATAACCTGCGGCAAATCATGCGGCAGCTTCGGCAAAACCATCCCCACGCCCAGGTAATCGTTCACTCCATTCTGCCGACTCGTCTCGCAGCCCTGCCCACTGAGCGGATTTATCGTCTGAATCAGAACATAGCGGCGACCGCTCACCAGGAAAACGTCAACTATCTGGACTTACAGCCCGAATTCATCGGATCAGATGGCATTTTGCGGCGCGAATTGACCACCGATGGACTGCACCTGAGTCGCAGCGGTTACGCTGTGTTGCAGGCAGCGATTCGGTAAGTGGGGGTTGGGGATTAGGGGTTAGGGATTGCGTAAGAAGGTTGCTGTAGGGGCGAACAGCTGTTCGCCCTTCTGGTTGAGATGGGTCAATTCATATCTTTCTAACTCTTCAAGCTGTACTACAGGTCACTTTTCCCCCTGGCAGATTGCTCAATAATGGCTAGGAATCGGGGAAGTTTTCGGTAGAACGCAAGGACTGGAAGAAACTGTCCTTGGTCGCTCAGTTATTCATCATTGCTCAACCCCTAACCCCTAACCCCCGTTCTGCAATCCTGCTCCCTCTGTGCTGCTAGACTCAACTCGGCTGCTTTTTGATTTGCAACAGGTCAACCAGATTGTGGAGAGCTTTGCCAGTTGTCTGGCTCCTGAGGCGATCGCCCAAAAAGCTACAGCAGGTCTGGTTGAAAAGTTTGGCTGCGCCTTTGCCCGCATCTGGATCGTTGAGCCAGACCGTCAATCGTTGCGAATGATTGCCTCGGCAGGGCTTTATCCTCGCACCGATGGTTCTTTTGCTCGTGTGCCAATGGGAGCATTCAAAATTGGCAAAATTGCCCAAAACTGCATTCCCTTTCTCAGCAATCGGTTGGCAGAAGAGACCTGGGTGAAAGATCGAGAATGGGCGATCGCCAAAGGCATTTGCGGATTTGCTGGATATCCTCTGGTGATCAACGGACGAGTCATTGGCGTTTTGGCAGCATTTAGCTATCAGCCTATGCCTGCTGAATTTATCGAAGTGCTGCAACTGCTTTGCACGCCCATTGCCGTTGCGCTCGAAAATGCCTTGCTCTATCAGCGGGAAAAGCAAAATTGGCAAAGCCTCAGCCACTCCAGCACACCGCTTAGTCAAAGTCCACTCTCTGAGCAACTGGCAAACTTGCTGCAAGATGCCCGGTTTGTCTTAATGGGGACGGAACAGCAGCTTACTCCGGCAATCGCCCATCTGCTCCTGCAAGTGGCTGAACGTTTACGCACTTTGGGCTGTGCTTACTGCCGTCTCACCTATGCGGTGGACGAAACGGTGAGTTTGGAGGCAGTCATTCCGCGATCGCCCCACAATTCCGCTTGTCCAGCCCAACCCATTGCCTCAGTATTTGAAGAGTTTGCCTTTGCATTTACTTGCCTGGGTGGAATGCTGCAAATCCGCAAAGGAGAAAGACCAGGAGTGACTGAGTTATTCCTAAAAACTCCAAATCGCTCTCCATCCAGTCAATCAGCCGTTGGAGTGTGTTGTCAATCACCGTTGTTACAGATTGCCCTGACCCAAATGGCCTATCTGGCAGGGCTAACCGTTTGTCCTGATCTGGATGCATCCGTTCCGCTGTTGACTGACCAACCTGCGCGAGCGACCTCTCACCCTGCCGCTATTTGGATTGCTACGAGTACCCAACCCACTCCGCCAAATGTCAAGGCTAGAGTTGACTTGTCCATTTCACCTGAGCAACTGCAAGCGGCTGTAGAAGCGGTCAGTCAAGGTGAAACCTGGGGCGTTGATGCGGATCACTCAGATAAACAGTTTCTTTCGGGACGAGAACAGGAAATTTTAATGTTGTTGGCGCAGGGTTTGCGCGATCGCGACATTGCCAACAAACTCTACATCAGTGAACGCACCGTCAAATTCCATATTAATAATCTGATTACCAAACTCAATGCTAATACTCGCGTTCAGGCACTCCATGAAGCGATCCGTCAAGGTTGGGTTGCGTCTGCTTGATGGAATTTGTTCGTTCCCAAGCTGGAGTTTAGGAACTAGGAAAAACTAGGACTTGAGGTAGAACAAGAGGTTGAGTTCAGGGCTTACAGCAATTTCCACTTGTATAAATTACGAATCCCTGTAGAGGCGTTTCGCAAAACGCCCCTACGCTACTTATTACCCATCTGAAAGGGGCTGTAAGTCAATATCATTAGGCTTAAGCCCCTTGCTCGACAGGGCAGTGCGTAGCTTTGTGCGTAAGCTCAAGCCGCAAAATTCCACATGACGGGGTTATCGTCCAGATGGTCAGTAACAGTGCGACCGATCGCATCAATTTCTGCCAGGTCACTTTCTGAAAGCTGAATCTCAGCCGCTTTTGCATTTTGCACAGCTTGGTCAGAATTGCGTGCCCCAGCGATCGCATTCACTTGAGGTTGGGCGATCGTCCAGGCGAGAGCCAACTGAGCCATACTGCACTGGTTGCGATCGGCAATGGGACGCAGTTTTGCTAATGCCTGCTGTGCCCGCTGGTAATGCTCCCCCTGAAACAGCTTATTTTTATTGCGAATATCGCCCTCTTCAAACTGGTGATCTGCACCAAACTTACCTGTCAGCAAACCCTGTGCCAGAGGTGAGTAGGCAAGGATAGAAATATTATTCTCCACACAGCAGGGCATCGCATCTTGCTCAATGCCGCGCCAAAACAGATTGTAAGGGGGCTGAAGGCTGTCGATTCTACCGTACTGGGCAGCTTCGGCTAATTGAGCGCAAGAGAAGTTTGACACCCCGATCGCCCGAATTTTGCCCTGCTGTTTCAAGTCATTCAGCGCTTGCATCGTTTCCTCAATCGGGACGATTTCGCTGTTAAAGGCTCCTGCGGGCCAGTGAATTTGGTACAGGTCAATGTAGTCTGTCTTCAGATTTTTTAACGAGCCTTCACAAGCATCAAACACCTGCTGATATTTCAAATGATTTGCAAAGACTTTAGTTGCGATTACGGCGCGATCGCGCACTTCTGCAAGCGCCTGTCCCACAATTTGCTCGGAGTAGCCCTTGCCATACACCTCTGCAGTGTCAAACGTCGTAATTCCTGCATCAAAAGCTGCTCTCAAAGCTTGAATCACTTCTGCATCTTCAATGCCAACCCAACCGCTCTTGCCTGCCTGCCAGGTACCCACAATGATTGGGGTAATTTCGATTCCTGAGGTGCCAAGCAATCTTGCCATGCTGATTTCCTTATTTAACGGCTGACCCCATGCTCAAACATTCTGTCGGCATAGCCCAGATACTCAAGAAAGATTTTCGTCACTTGCAACTTTCCCAAACACTAGCCAAGCCGCTCCAAACATTGCTTAACTAGTCCCAAATACTACTCGACTAGTCTCAAACATTGCTCAACCAGTTTCAAACACTACTCGATTAGTTTCAAACACTGCTCGACTAGTTTCAAACACTGCTCGACTAGTCTCAGAATCTGCTCAAGCAGTATTTGAGTTAACTTGAGTAGTGCCAAGTATTGCTCAGCTAGTTTTAACTGCTGGCTGAGTAGTGTTTGAACTGGCTCCAGCAACTTCTAGAGACAGGTTGTGCTTGTTCCCGTTCACGCAGTCGGCAGCCCCTGCCAACATTGCCGCCTACGCATGAATTCCCCAGAACAATTTGAGAAAACGACCTGTCTCTTTTAAAGGGAACTTACACATTTGGACTCAACAAAATTAACTTGCTGTTTGAGTACAGTGAGTTTCGTCCCTCCTGTATTGTGTCCGTCAACTCTTTTGTAGTTGAGCAGAATGCAGAATTTTATTGACACAACGAAATCCCGCTGTTTTTAGATAGCAAAACAGTGAGGTGGGTGCGATCGCGCCCTAACATTACCTATCTGCATTCCGCCAATCAATTCAAATTTCCTAATGATTGTTCCGTGAGTATTTTTCAAGGAGCCGCAAATCAGATAATGGTATCTGGGGAAAAGAACTTGAATCACTTTGATCCCAACTACTTTGCAGGTGGGGTGAAAGCTAGCGTTATTCCCCAGATTAACGCTAGCTGAACTTTTGAAGTCATAGGCTTAAACCGCACAGACCTGCCGCAAAAGTGACCTATCCAACTGAATAGGATTCAGGCCGTTTCTGCGCTCACAAAGGAGACTGAAACCCTCTTTTCCAAAGGTAAATGCGCAACTCCTGACAAAGAGTTGTGCTGTGGCTGTACCAACTGAACTCTACTCTGCTTCTTTTGAATCAACTCTTTGATCGTGTTGACATATCGGTAATCATCGCTCTTGCTTGAATAGCGTTCTAGCTGATCCAGCGTAATTAAGTTTTGTTCTGCCAAACTCAGGACTTCCCAGGGCAACAAGGCATTTAGCTTCACACTCTCAACAAAATATTCGCAAGTCTCGCCCCGTTCGGTATTTAGTGCCGTTACCTGACTTTGAATCGTCTGTAAATCATGGTAATCAGCGCTTCTAGCGATCGCTCCGCTGGACTTGATGCGGCAAGCCAACCTGTAAAACGTGTCTTCCATGGTTAAAAATTAAGTATTTTACTTGACAAACCCATGACCGTAAGTAGGTAGACACGCCATGCGATCTAAGATAACACTAAGCAACACGATTGCAATACAAGCAAACAGTTTTTTCAAAAATTTTAGGTTTTCCAAATAAGCCTTCAGTTTTGCGGTTTTTGGCTCTGAATTAAAGTTTTAAGCCAAAGCTTATTTGCGTTAGAACGACCTTGAAATGCGGTTTTCAAGATTTTGTTAGTTAAAGATGTAAAGTCGATATCTGGAAGAGATCTAATTTCCAATTAAGTAATGAAAATGAATAATTCCATCTCTTCTTTAGTAGACGAACGGTCGTCTACATCGGCCAAAAGGCGTAAGTCCCTAAATTATTTAGTAGACGAACGGTCGTCTACATCGGCCAAAACGCTTAAATTCTTGAACTTTTGCTAAGCTCCTAGAACGGCTAGAGGAAGCTCTCCCTTAAGCCCCTTCTACGAATTTTTGATGAAGCCGAACTGAGGCGATCGCATCTCTTCACCAATTTGATTAAGATATGCAACGGAAATCTTTAGGGGTGCGAACGGAATCGATCTGCCTGCTGCAACCGTTTTCTACTGCGGCTGCTTGACTGACATCTACCCACTTCGATCCGGCTACCACTATGAATAAGAAAAAGGGTGCGATCGCCAATCAGCATCGCCTGACTCGTGCTGAAAATCCAGTTGCTCAGCCTCAGAACCGTACTCGGCGTTCAATTTCCAGCTTTTTAAGCTTTGGTGCGTTAACCCTAATTTTGGTCTATGCGGCTCAAAAGTGGTTTGCTAAAGCAGAAGTTACTCATTTTTGGACTCATCTCATCAGTTGGCCATTATTTAATTGGCTCACTCGCCCTTCCTGGGTTATTGCGCCACTGGTACTGACCATTGTTTTTCCACTATTGATCGACCTTCCTCGATACCCTGCTCAGGTTACGAAGCAAGTCGCAGCTATCCTGTGGGGACATCCGTTAAATTGGCAAGTTTGGCTCAGTCGAATTGCTGCGATCGCGCTTCTAGCCTATCTATTTCTCATTTCACCAACGCTGTCTTCTTTAACTACAGCCAGTTTGACTTGGTTTGTTCCATCTGACTCTGGTGCATTGGCTGATGCGATCGTTGTCTTAGGTCGGGGTGAAACCGCCAATGGGCAGCGCTATGAAGCCGCCGCACAGCTTTGGCAAGACCAGCGAGCCTCACAAATCTTCGTCACTTCGCAAGAGAATTTTATCCACACGGCAGAACTGTTGCAGCAAAGGCAAATCCCTACACAGATTCTCAGCGGCACTAACTGTGTTATGACAACTTATGATGAAGCCGTTTTAACCGCAGCAATTTTAGGTCCACAAGGGGTTGAACACATCATCTTAGTGACCGACCCGCCTCACATGTTGCGATCGCTCCTTACCTTTAGAGGCATGGGCTTCAGCGTCACACCTCACACTACACCACTTCCTGCTGCGATGAGTTCGGTGGAACGTTCCCTGCTGGCATTGCGAGAATATCCAGGACTATTGAGCTATGCACTTCTGGGCCGCTTTAACCAACAGTCCAGTAATTTGAAACAACCTCCTGCAAAAACATTGCAAGATATAGAACGGCGAAAATGCCAGCTCCCCAAGATAGAGTAGAGGAACTATGGTTCCCTTTGAGACAAATTTACTGGATGCAGCTTTAACTCGTCGTCGAGAAGACAACGAGGCACAGCGACTTGCAACAATAGAACAGGCAATCCACTGGTTAGAAACGGAGGGAGAGCAATATGGAATCAACGAGGCTTATCTGTTTGGTTCAGTAACTCGTCCCTATCGGTTCACCGATAACTCTGATGTAGATGTTGCAGTAGAGCAGTTCAACCCAGAAGATTTCTTTGTTGCAATGGCTGCACTGTCTGAAACATTGGAGCGCGACATAGATTTGGTAGACTTATCCAAATGCCATTTTGCCCATCGTATTCGTCAGCAGGGAATGGTATGGAGGCGAGAAACTTAGCAGTTTTCACGGCAGATATTACAGCTCAACAGCAAGCTATTGAGCGAGTATTTGCAATGTTAGAGCAGCGGGCGGAGGGGCTTAAGCCTGATTACCCTGAGCGCTTAGAGAGCGTTGCCTATCAGCTTCACAACTTCTATGGCGCGATCGAAGAGTTACTCAAGATCGTTGCAACTTATTTTGAAAATAACGTTTCAGACACAGCGCGATGGCATAGCCTGCTGTTACTGCGAATGACACAAGCGGTGGAGGGAGTTCGCCCTGCGGCTATCTCAACGGAGAGCTACGCCTTGCTGAATGCTTTGAGAGCGTTTCGACATTTTTTTCGTCATGCCTATGGCGTTCCAATTGATTTTGCTCAGCTTCAGAGCAATTTAACTAAGGCACAGCAGCTTAAACCGCTGCTTGACAGAGATTTGAAGTGTTTTTTGCAAGATCTTAGAGGCTTAAGCAATTGAAAGTTTCACTATTTACATCAAAAAAATGGAAGAGCTTAGCTCTTCCATTTTTTTTAACTTACAGCAATTTCCACTTGTATAAACCACAAACCTCTGTAGGGCGGTTCGCGAACCGCCCCTACGCTAGGGCTTACCCATCTGAAAATGGCTGTAAGTGACCCTAAAAACGTCTATACAGTTATACGGCTGCAAAGAAGTTTTTGGACTTAACGGGGTCGGGATTCATGGTTGCATCACCAGGCTTCCAACCAGCGGGGCAAACTTCATCGGGGTGAGATTGTACGTACTGAATCGCCTGCAGAGTCCGTAGCGTCTCATCAACACTCCGTCCAAACGAGAGGTTGTTGATGGTGGAGTGCTGAATTACACCATCTTTGTCGATGATGAACAGTCCACGTAGCGCGACTCCTGCTTCGGGCTCCAATACGTTGTAAGCGATGCTGATCTCTTTCTTGATATCAGAAACCAGAGGATAGTTGAGGTCGCCTACACCACCTGATTTGCGGTCGGTTTGAATCCAGGCAAGGTGAGAAAACTCACTGTCAACAGAAACACCCAATACCTCGGTGCCAATCTGCTTAAACTCATCAAAGCGATCGCTAAAAGCAGTGATTTCAGTGGGGCAAACAAAGGTAAAGTCGAGTGGGTAGAAAAACAATACGACATACTTGCCGCGATAGTCAGACAGCTTAATGGTCTTGAATTCTTGATCGACCACAGCGGTTGCAGTGAAGTCGGGTGCAGATTGACCGACCCGGAGGCATCCTTCTGTCTGATAAGTCATGAATTTACTCTCCTTAAAATGAACATGCGTCTACGTTCGTTTGTATCTTGTTCGTTTGTATAAGAAGCTAGTCAGACAGTCGCCCACTGGGCAACGACCGCTTTATTTACGAACTGTTACGACTATATCATAGTCATAACGATTTTGAGTAACAACGCCATCCTAGCAACCTCGAAAGGAAACGGTAAGACTTCACTGAAAACTATCAATTTTTTTGCTGTGCAAATTTATAGTGAATCCTGTAGCGATAGCAACCTGTAGAACAGGGAGTCGGTTTAAACTGCCAGTATCAAGATAGTTTAAGTCTGGGAAGCCTTTGGACTTCGTTGATCTTTGAAGCTGTTGGATCTGAGGATGCTTTGAGGCTAGAGTCTTCGGTTTTACACTTTAAGCATCTCTTGCCAGGCGATCTCAACCTTGCTGGTTTCGGGTGTTGGTCTATTAGTGATGTGGGCATGGGTGAATTAGATACGAGAGAATGGCTGCTGACAAATGGGCTGGGCAGCTTTGCCAGCGGGACAGTTTGCGATGCCCACACGCGCACTTATCATGGCTGGCTGGTTGCGGCACTCGACCCACCTGGACAGCGGACCCTGTTGCTGTCTCGGATTGACGCAACCCTTGAGCTACCGGGACGACGCTTTGACCTGGGCACCAATTTTTGGATGAGTGGGGCGATCGCCCCCTCAGGCTATCAACTGCTGCAATCTTTTCAGCTTGAGCCAGTGCCAACTTGGGTGTGGGGTCAAGCTGACTGGCAGCTTTCGCGTCAAATCATTCTGCCCCATGGGTTGCTGCCGCCTGAGCAGAATCTGGACCCCCCCTCGTTTCGCAATCAGGTGTTGATTCGCTATCGCTATCAGGGAGAAGAACCTGCGATAGTCAAGCTGCGTCCCCTGGTAGGCGATCGCAACTTTCACCACCAGCAACAAGAAGACCCCAACCTAAATTTCTCTCAACTGATTGAGCCACATCGCGTATTAATTCAGGCTTTGCGCCCTGACTGGGTAGGAACACCGTGGCAGCTTTGCTGGTCACACGGAACCTACCAGCCCAACGGCGTGTGGTACTGGAGCTACCGCTACACCGAGGAAACGAAACGGGGCTTGGGCGATTGTGAAGACCTCTACAGTCCTGGCTATTTGACGGTCGAGCTTCAACCTGAAGAGACGCTAACGCTGGCAGCCAGCGTTTGTTTACCTGACACGATTCAGTCTGCTGTCCAGCTAGATTCTCAGACCTTTGAGCGAACGATTCACGCAAAATACTATCGGCTCGATCACCATTTCAAAGAACTTTATCAAGATGCGATCACCACTTCTAAAGAGAAAGCTGCGCTCTGGCGGCAGCTTCTCCATGCGGGCGATCAATTCATTGCTTATCGTGCTTCGATTTCAGGTCCGACCGTGATTGCGGGCTACCACTGGTTTAACGACTGGGGACGCGATACGCTGATTGCGCTGCCCGGTTTGGCACTGGCAACGCGACGATTTTCTTTAGCACGAGGGCTACTCGAAACATTTGGGCATTATTGTGCAGACGGTCTAATTCCCAATGCGTTTCCCGATGCGGGGGCAAGACCTTTCTATAACAGCATTGACGCAGCCCTGTGGTGGATTGAAACGCTGGGCCTGTATCTAGAAGCTACTCAAGACTGGGATTTTCTGGCAAAGCAATATCCTATCGTGCGGCGCATCTACAAAGCTTTTGTAGCAGGCACTATACACAACATTCAGGTGGATGCGTTTGACAGTTTAGTGTCGTGGGAGGCTCCCGGTGTGGCGCTAACCTGGATGGATGCAGTAATAGATGGGCAGCCTGTTACACCTCGACAGGGCAAAGCTATCGAAATTAACGCGCTGTGGTATTCAGCCCTGTGCTGGGCCCACCAGTGGGCAGAACGTCTGCGCCAGGTATCAACCGCAGACTCGGTGAGCCTCACTAACCAGGCGAAGCGCTATGCTCAGCAGGCGGAGCAAGTCAAAGCCTCACTACAAAAGTTTTGGAATCCACATCAGGGCTATCTGTATGACGTGATCGAACCAACGGATCGCCCCGATCCTCAAATTCGTCCAAATGCGGTTATTGCGCTCTCGCTCTATCACTGCGGCTTTCCAGAACATCAGGGGCGGCGGGTGTTGCAGGTGGCTCGCGATCGCCTGCTCACCCCCTATGGTTTACGGTCACTTTCACCAACAGACAGAGACTATATTGGCAGGTATGAAGGCAATCTCTGGCAGCGCGATTGCGCCTACCATCGCGGCACCGTCTGGAGTTGGCTGATTGGTCCTTTCGTCCGGTCATGGCGCAGATTTTATGAGGCTGAACCGCTTCCCTTTAGCTGGGAGCCACTATTGGACCATTTCCAGCAGCAGGCTTGCCTTGGCTCGATTTCAGAAATCTTTGATGGTGATTCGCCGCACCAACCTCAAGGAGCGATCGCACAAGCCTGGTCAGTTGCTGAGCTAATTCGCCATTGGGATGAAATTCAACGTTAGAAGGTAGAGCTTTTTGTCAAACCCGCCTAACTGTCCTACATCTCTTGCTATCATTGCTATGAACTTGGGGCTGTGGCTCAGATGGATAGAGCAAGCGCCTCCTAAGCGCTAGGTCGGCGGTTCGAATCCGCCCAGTCCCGTCCAGGTTTTACAAGGGTTTGAGGCTCTACCAGCAGGGTTTTGTGGGAATTCTGAACCGATTCTTTTCTTTGAGTAATTTTACAAAAACAATTCCAGCAGAATTATCTTGTTTTCCTCTATCCAGAATTGTTGTTCCTGCAATCTTTACGTGCGTTTAATCCGTTTATTGGCATACATCTGTTGATCAGCTTGGATCATCATCTGTTCCAATGAAGTCTTTACATCGACCTGGCAAATAGCTAAACCAATACTCATGGATAGATGATAGGGATTCTTCCTTGTTTCGTTGAAGAGGGTTATATTCCGTTGCAAACGAGATACAACACCATCTTTTGCTCCACAGCTTGATACGAATACGGCAAATTCATCTCCGCCCAAGCGAGCTACTACATCTGATTCACGAAAGGTTTGTTTCAATACTTTAGCTGCGTCTATAATCAAGCGATCGCCCATTTCATGCCCTAACGTATCATTCACCCGCTTCAATCCATCCAGATCAATGAATAGCAGACAAACAGACGTATTGACGCGATGGGCTAGTTTAAGTTGTTGCTCCGCTAGTAGGAGAAAGCCACGTCGATTATTTAGCTTGGT
Source organism: Leptolyngbya sp. FACHB-671 (assembly GCF_014695745.1). NCBI lineage: Bacteria > Bacillati > Cyanobacteriota > Cyanophyceae > Leptolyngbyales > Leptolyngbyaceae > Leptolyngbya > Leptolyngbya sp. FACHB-671. Next base: position 45,320 of record NZ_JACJOV010000171.1, read on the forward strand.
TAGTTCATCTGTGATCGACAGTTGCTGAACGGCTTCTTCTGCTTTTTTTCGTTCTTTCACTTCTTCACGCAGTTGGGCGTTCGCAAATTCTAATTCAAGCGTGCGGTCTTTTACCCGTTGCTCAAGCTCGGCATATATTTGAACATTTTCTAACGCAACGGATGTTGTATCTGCTAATGCTTGGAGTAGCTCAACCTCTGATGCAGTGGGTTGATGACATTGCGCCCAGTACACCCCAATGGCTCCAATGGGAGCAAGGGCCCGAATGGGTACCATTGCTAAGCTCTTAACAAAAGTGGGTTGGTAAGCAGCAAAGGGAATCCGTTCATCTTCATAAACATCTTCAATAATGACGGGTTGACGGTTCTGCATCGTCCATCCCCCAATACAGATTTTCAGCGGAAACCGTTGCCCTTTCCACAGGGGTGCAATCGCATCTTCATCCGCATAAAAACATTGATCCTGGTCGCGCAAAACAAAACTGGCACCATCAGCATGAGTCAATTCGCGCGCGGCTACTTGCACAATCGTCATGATGGTTTCTAGGCTACGGGCAAGAGAAGGCTTTTGCACAACCGTAATTAGCCGTCTCATGGACTGTAAGTGCGATAGCGAATGCGGTTCAGCGACAGTTGGTTTAGTAGTTTGAATAGAGAGATTCATTGAAGGACCGGCTTACTCAGGATCAAGAGGCGCAGAGAAATAGCAGGCAGAAGAAGAGGATTTAGGCTATCTATCTTTAGATAGGCTTTGTAAGCTGAGTATAAAGACCCTAGTAGATTTGGGAATGCGGAATTTGCTGAGATTGAGTAGAAATTTCTATTAGAGTTAACTGTATATAAGCTTTTGCAGTTGAAGCTTCAAGCCACAAACTCTCAGAAATAGAACAACCATCTTTACATAAAATTGTTTCTAGCCCATTAGATTTCAGCAGACCCACAGCTTGCAGTAACTGTCAATTAGTGTTTACATCTATGAGATCTCACTACACTAATTGGGGTAAAGGTAGCACTCGGTAAATTCTCCTAAACGGGATAAAGAGTTGCCCCTTTTCACCACCGTCTTGCGCTTGAGATTTCAGAGCTAGACTCACAACGGGCCAGCCCGCACCAGCATTCTTGCGTTTTTAGCTCATAAAGATTGCCCCACTGTTAGATGATGCTCGTTCTCCTATCTTTTAACTTCCGTTTTTTTCCTCCTTCTTGCAGTCCCTCCGTTGGAGACTCACGTTAATTAGACGGAGACATCAGCAGATCAAATAATAGGTTGGGACGGAACGGTGGCTCTTTGAGTTGCGTTTGATTCTGCTTCAAAGGGAAAGTTCGATCGCCCACCACGAGCGGCTCAAATTGTCGAGATAATCGTTCTTCATGCGATCGCAGGAAAATGACGCGATCGCTGCCAACTTTTCCTGGCAACTCTCTTCGATCGAGCGCAACCTCTCGATCGATTTGTAGAAAATTATCCTCAAGTGCAATATACTCTTGCCAGTCATCATCTAACCGATACGCCTTCGGCTGAATCGATAGATTCGGATCTTCATCATTGATCCAGCTCAGCGGAAATTTGTAAATCAAGCTCAACAAACGCGGAAATCGGCTGTTGAAACTTTGCACTCGCTCTAGTCCTACTGGATCTTGATTGAAGTCAATTAAAATAATGCTTCTGCTGGTCATATCGGGGCAGAGTTGCGCAATATCTGTCCAAAATGTTCGCTGATACTGCGCGATCGCCACAAACTCTTGCTGAACTCTAAATCCACTCGCAATCAGCAGCGTAAAAAACAAGGCTAGCCCCACTGTAGCAATTGATTTTTTTCGGCTGTGGCTCACCGCAAACTGGATCGCACAGCAGGCGCAACCACACAAAATTGCAGCTCCAAAAGCAGCAGCAAGATGCACAAGCGAAGCTCTACCATTTACTAGATAAATGTTGTCCTCATCACCAGTGAGGGTGAGAACATACGCTAACACCAGCGCGACAAATCCGGTAGTCAGCAATCGCCACAGACTGGAAAACTGGCGCTGAAAATGCTTTGATGCTTCTTCAGTTGGTGGTCGCTTTGTCTGGTGATTCAGTCCCGAAAAATGCAAGCCGTAAGCAATTGCCAATAACAGCAAACTCAGTGGAATAATCCATTGTACCTCTAGAGCCATGAAAGCCTGAATGGGTTTCATGATAAAAGCAGCGATCGATACAACTGGTCCTGCTGTAATTGAAAGCAGCACCTGTAAGACACTATTCTTATCATCATTAATCTGAATCAGCCGACCGATACGCGATTCACCAACCAGTGTACGAAGCAGCAAAACAACGAGCATCAATGCGATTAGAATCGCAGCATGTCTAAATAACTCTTGCCGCGATCGCCCATTCCATTTCCAGGTCGGCTTCAGCAGTGGAGCAATCCAAAATAGCGGTAGAAATTTTTCATAGCAGAACAATGAAATAAAAATTAGTAAATATGAAAAAATGCGATTTCTTCTGTCACCTGATAAATATAAGTGTGAGGCAACCAGAAATAGGATAGATGCGGGTAAGATGCCAAAAGCGCTTGTCAGCCAAGCATGATTTGTATTGGCAGGAAATAAGGCGAAAGCCAAAGCGCTAGTGAGTGCAAAAAAAGCGTTTTGCGTCGTTCGCTGCATCAGCCTGTGAAACAATAAAACATGAACTAGATAAACGAAATAGGCAATTACATACATGGCGGGTAGACCACCGAATTGAACGCCTAAACGAGCAAACACATAAATCAGTCCGGTGTGCAGTGGTCGTCCTTCTTCGACTGCTATAACCTCAAAAATTGGCAGCCAATATTGCCAAACTTGCGTCCACTTCCACTGCATCATCAGCGGAACTCTGGTGAAATCTTCTCGATATATCGAAAACTGCTGAAAGTTCTGAAAGTAAGCAACCCAAATAATCAGCGCTAAAAGCAAAAAGACAAACCCGTTAAAAGCTTGTTGGCGATTTAGCACTTTAAGATTGAGCGGATATTTGGACATTATCTGATGCTCTGATGCAAGGAGTTTTCAATGCTGATGCGATCGATATGAACGTAACGCTAGTAGTCGAATTCGCACAATTTTGATTGCCCTTACTACTCTAGTAGAGCATCGACCCATTGCCTAGACGATTTGAAATCACATCTGAATTTGAAATCACATCTGAATTCTTGACAACTTTTGGTCTTTGTTGTACCAAATGTGTTGCAAAAGAGTTTTCTATTTTCGAAGACTGAGCAGCAGTGTTTTAGCAGAATTGCCCCCTATTTGTACCTTCTGTAGTTTGAGCGATCGCGTTAATCTAACTGCTGTTGTTTGCCACTAAAACTGATGGGACAGGCAATTGTTCAAGTTGATGCATTTACCGACAGTCCGTTTAGGAAAGATGCAGCTGTGATCTGCGTTTTGGCTGAGCCACAGTCGGATGAATAGATGCAAAAGAACGATCTAACTCCCATCATCGGTTTTACACTGCGCTTCACATTGCGATGGTCTTGCTCAATGACATGGTTCAAATACTGGTTCTGTCGTAATTCTGTCTCGGCTTTCAACGCTTCAACTACCCCTTCCACAACCAAGAGTAAGCTTGTAGCGCATGACGACGAACACCAAGGTTTAATTCTGAACGTGTCGCACGACTCTCTAAAAAGAGACTTAGACCAATGCTCTCCAGGCGTAAAAGCATTTTTTGCTGCACCATTCCATCAGGTTGCTGACAAAGGCTCTGCGGACGCTTACGTAAAAATGGCGCTTGAAAGTATTGCAATCGCTGTAGATGTTGTCTGGTGGTCCATCGCTTAATTTCTTAAAATTGAAGTATGAACCTCTCAGAAATTCTCCCCCAACTCAAAGCGTGGTTTCCCGCCGCAGACCACAAAGAACGCGACCTCCCAGGCGGTGGACGTTGGTACTACGTCCCCTGGCAATCGATTAGAGCGAGGCTGGATGAAGTGTGTCCTGATTGGCAGGTCAGTTACGGTGAGCCTATCTATCTGGACAAGTACTGCGTCATCTCCTGCACTATTACTATTTGCGGCGTAAGTAGGCAGGCAATCGGCAATGCCCCAATCGAGCTAATTAGCAGCAAGGGCAAGGATATGTCGCGTGGAACGCCTATTGAACGGGCGATCGCCGATGCCTTCAAAAATGCTGCTGAGGCTTTTGGCATTGCTGCCTACCTGGATGAACAGGTTGATGACAAGACCAAGGCTGACTTTGTTCGCTATATGCAGAAGCATGGCAACGGTAAGGCAGTAGTTAACTATCAGGAAAACCAACGCCTAGAGCGAGGTGAGCCGCCTGCGCCAAAACGTGTTGACCCTCCCAGGCGTCCCTTTGGACAGCCCGCACCCAGCACCAAGTCTGTCATCACAGAATCGCAGCGCAAGCGGTTGTGGGCGATCGCCACTAACAATGGCGGATACACCGAGGCTGGCTTTAAGCGACTGATTGAGGGGTGTGGCTTTGCCAGCTCCAGGTCAATCACGGTCGATAAGTACAGCGAGATTTGCTTGAGGGCTAGCGACCCTGGCACGGCAGCTATTTACAACCAGGAGTCACAAGCCTCATAGTGCACGCAGGCTTCTTTTGTATCACATCAACCAGCGGGAACTATTTAGCGTCCCGCTGGTTTTTTGTATGCTGTCCTCCATATCTCTTGAAGTCCTCCTCAATGCTGTCGATCGCCTCCTCATACTGCCCCACCTCAGAAGCCTTTAGATACTTAGATTTCTTCCCACCAAACTGGGCTTTACGGCTCCTTAACTGCCATATGCATGGTCAGTTCTGGCAGTTCCAGACGGCTTTGACTGAGCAATCCAGCAACACATCGTCCTGTGCTCTAATCCCTGCCTGCTACGACTGGAGGGAGGTGAGTTTTTCGAGCAATGCTTGGTATCCGTTCATTTTTTGATGCGTGTGCAATCTAGAACTGTTTTAGCAATTTGCTCACGAATCAACAATGACTTTCAGCCCAGCTTCGCCATCGGGCTGAAAGTCATTGCTCTCCCGCTTGCGAAGCCATTCCCGTGAAAGATTGACCGTTTGACCAACTTTACCCAACGATTGTTTGCTGCCATCAAATTCTACTGGCAGCCATTTCCAGCACAGCTTGTAGTAACACATCTTGCTCAACAGGCTTAGCCAAATGCTGCTGGTAACCTGCCGCAAACGCTTGCTCTCGATCTGATTCTCTAACATTAGCTGTTAGGGCGATCGCTGGCACCTGCCCTCCTTGCTCAACTGTCAAGGCTCTAACTCGACGGATTAACATGTAACCATCTTCGCCAGGCATACTCACGTCACTAACTAAAACGTCTGGTCGCCATTCCAGAACTGATTGGAATGCATAATCAGCAGAGATAACTGCTGCTACCTCTGCACCGTAAACCTCGAATAGGAAAGCGAGAAATTGGAGATTATCAACATCATCATCTACGAGCAGCACCTTCAAACCATCCAGCCTAAGATCAGCATCGGAGGACATGGATCAGAAACCTTAATGAAATTTGTAGGGGAAATTTGATATTCCCACAAAAAGCTTTGCTTTTCGTTGTTTTGCTCAACCAACTGAAGGGAAGCAACTTCTCCAAGGTTAAGCCGATCACTTTGCAGGAATGACAGAATCTCGTGCTCTGCACTTTTCGATGTCCAGCCAGTACTCAGGATTGGCAGTATTGGGCGATCGCCCTCTGATAGGCCCTCCAACACCGCTCTAACTTGCTCTGCTGTTACTGCACTACCTCAAGTTCGGAGATGTCCCTGTCTTACCTCGTTTCATACCTTGATTCAGCACATTCAACTTCTAGCTGAAAAGAGGGCTGTAGTCAAAACCACAGCCCTCTCTCTATTTAAACAACAGTACCTGGACTATTCGGCTTAGCCTAAGAAGATAAACACGTTAGGGTTGTTGAGATAGCCTGAAGCGTTGTTGACAAATTGAGTCGAGACATCCTGGAACACGGCAACCACATCACTCTTATCTTGCTCAGAACCAATGTAAGTC
>NZ_JACJOV010000172.1:2500-5084 GCF_014695745.1 Leptolyngbya sp. FACHB-671
GAAATAGAACATGAAACCATCAGCTTACAAGCAATCGAAGCCCGATTAAACGGGTGACGGTGTGCCTGTTGAAGAATGAGCCGGCGACTTATAGGGTGTGGCAGGTTAAGACGAGAATGTCGGAGCCAAAGCGAAAGCGAGTCTGATAAGGGCGATTTTGTCACACTTTATAGACCCGAACCCGGGTGATCTAACCATGTCCAGGATGAAGCTTGGGTAACACCAAGTGGAGGTCCGAACCGACTGATGTTGAAAAATCAGCGGATGAGGTGTGGTTAGGGGTGAAATGCCAATCGAACCCGGAGCTAGCTGGTTCTCCCCGAAATGTGTTTAGGCGCAGCGGCAGTGATTATAGTCTGGGGGTAAAGCACTGTTTCGGTGCGGGCTGCGAGAGCGGTACCAAATCGAGACAAACTCTGAATACCAGATGCACACACTGCCAGTGAGACGGTGGGGGATAAGCTTCATCGTCAAGAGGGAAACAGCCCAGACCACCAGCTAAGGTCCCCAAATCACAACTCAGTGATAAAGGAGGTGGGAGTGCAGAGACAACCAGGAGGTTTGCCTAGAAGCAGCCATCCTTGAAAGAGTGCGTAATAGCTCACTGGTCAAGCGCTCCTGCGCCGAAAATGAACGGGGCTAAGTTGTGTACCGAAGCTGTGGGATATACATGTATATCGGTAGGGGAGCGTTCTGTTGTAGAGAGAAGCACTAGCGTAAGCAGGTGTGGACGAAGCAGAAGTGAGAATGTCGGCTTGAGTAGCGCAAACATTGGTGAGAATCCAATGCCCTGAAATCCCAAGGTTTCCTCCGCAAGGCTCGTCCGCGGAGGGTTAGTCAGGACCTAAGGCGAGGCTGAAAAGCGTAGTCGATGGACAACGGGTTAATATTCCCGTACTGACTTTGGTTTGTGCAGAGGGACGGAGAAGGCTAAATCAGCCGCATGTTGGTTAGCGGTTCAAGCATCCGAGGTTTTGAGAGACGGTGAAAACGTCTTGAGCTGAGGTGTGAGTACGAGGAGATACGTCTCCGAAGTGATTGATGTCAGGCTTCCAAGAAAAGCTCTAAACACGTTAAGCCAAAGTTACCTGTACCCTAAACCGACACAGGTGGGAAGGTTGAGAATACCAAAGGGCGCGAGATAACTCTCTCTAAGGAACTCGGCAAAATGACCCCGTAACTTCGGGAGAAGGGGTGCCACCGCAAGGTGGTCGCAGTGAAGAGGCCCAGGCGACTGTTTACCAAAAACACAGGTCTCCGCTAAGTTGCAAAACGATGTATGGGGGCTGACGCCTGCCCAGTGCCGGAAGGTTAAGGAAGTCGGTCAGGGCCGCAAGGCTTGAAGCTGGCGACCGAAGCCCCGGTGAACGGCGGCCGTAACTATAACGGTCCTAAGGTAGCGAAATTCCTTGTCGGGTAAGTTCCGACCCGCACGAAAGGCGTAACGATCTGGGCGCTGTCTCGGAGAGAGGCTCGGCGAAATAGGAATGTCTGTGAAGATACGGACTACCTGCACCCGGACAGAAAGACCCTATGAAGCTTTACTGTAGCCTGGTATTGGGTTCGGGCTTTGCTTGCGCAGGATAGGTGGGAGGCTGTGAAAGATTCCTTGTGGGGAATCTGGAGCCAACGGTGAGATACCACTCTAGCAAGGCTAGAATTCTAACCCTGACCCGTCATCCGGGGAGGGAACAGTATCAGGTGGGCAGTTTGACTGGGGCGGTCGCCTCCTAAATGGTAACGGAGGCGCACAAAGGTTCCCTCAGGCTGGTTGGAAATCAGCCGGAGAGTGTAAAGGCATAAGGGAGCTTGACTGCAAGAGCTACAACTCGAGCAGGGTGGAAACACGGTCTTAGTGATCCGACGGCACTGCGTGGAAGGGCCGTCGCTCAACGGATAAAAGTTACTCTAGGGATAACAGGCTGATCTCCGCCAAGAGTTCACATCGACGCGGAGGTTTGGCACCTCGATGTCGGCTCATCGCAACCTGGGGCGGTAGTACGTCCCAAGGGTTGGGCTGTTCGCCCATTAAAGCGGTACGTGAGCTGGGTTCAGAACGTCGTGAGACAGTTCGGTCCATATCCGGTGCAGGCGCAAGAGCATTGAGAGGAGTCCCCTCTAGTACGAGAGGACCGAGGGGAACGCACCGCTGGTGTACCTGTTATCGTGCCAACGGTAAACGCAGGGTAGCCATGTGCGGAGTGGATAACCGCTGAAAGCATCTAAGTGGGAAGCCCACCTCAAGATGAGTGCTCTCATGGAGTTAATCCAGTAAGGTCACGGGTAGAACACCCGTTGATAGGCTCTAAGTGGAAGCCCAGTAATGGGTGAAGCTGAGGAGTACTAACAGACCGAGGGCTTGACCTCTTCCATTGGTCTAACTAAAACAAAAATCTTCTTTTATTCGCTATGCAGCCTTCAGGGTTCCTGTCCTCGTACACACCCAACAAGTTTCCTGGTGCCTATGGCGCAATGGAACCACTCCGAACCCATCCCGAACTCGGTCGTGAAACATCGCTGCGGCAAAGATAGTTGAGGGGTTGCCCTCCGCAAAAATAGCTCGGCGCCAGGTTATTAATTAAAA
>NZ_JACJOV010000018.1:0-2756 GCF_014695745.1 Leptolyngbya sp. FACHB-671
AATTCGGGCACTGTAACGTTCAATCCATTCCGGTTGACTATGGCTTTGCAACCATTCGGGTGCAACAATGGCTAACGCATTCAAAGCGGCTCGCAGAGTTTCTCCCACACATTCGAGTCGAGTGACGGCGCGAATGGATGCCAGAACATGGGTGGAGTCAGTTCGCTGGCGGGTCCGAGGTTTAAGCCAGCCTTTGTCCTGGCACAAAGCTAAGAATCGTTCAAATATCAAACGTTCTGCCCCGGCTGTTACCAGACGAGTGCGAAACTCACTGAGCACACTATGATGAAATCCCGTATTTGTTAGTTCAAGAGCTAACAAATACTTCCAGTCAATGCGGCTACGTACAGCCTCTGCTGTTTGTCGGTCTGTTAATCCCTCAAGGTACTGCAAAAGGGTTGCTAGAGCTAATCTCACAGGCGAGATGGCAGGTTGCCCGCGATCTGGGTAAAGGATATTGAAGTGTTGATCACTAAAAAATTCGTGCAAGGTCGCTGCCATCGTGACACACAAGTTGCCAGTTGGGAAAATAGCATGAGCAACCTTAGCGGTTTCTGGGGGCACAACGTATTGCCTCTGTGGATGCAGTGACATTAAACAAATTCCCTGATGTTACTGACTTTCAGATAACTTAAGCGATTCTTGGTAAGACGGCTTCATTCGTTAAGCAATGTTTCGCCAGCAGTATCAAAAGCTGGGAAGAGCCCATCTGCATTGTCACTTAACACTCTAATCAGAAACTGAATGTTGTCCGTAATGTTCCAATAAAGGTGTCATCAATTTGTTGGTTGTTGAAAGGATTGACAATATAAATCAAGCTTGGCGTGAAACTAATATTGTCGTTCAAACGGTAAAGATAATAAACCTCAGCTAGAAACGCAGTGTCATCTTCTGCCCCAAATTCGCGCAGATCAGCCGTATAGGTTGGAACCCCAGCCAGGATTCCTAGTTGGTTGCCCTCTCCACCTAAGTCGTTGATTGCCAAAGTCCCTTGGTAGCTCCACAACTCATAGTCGGGGTTATTTCCCAGTCCGCTTACGTCTGTATAGGCGATACCGCCCCCAATCTCAAAAACGTTACCTAACTTGAAATTAACCTGGGTGCCGTAGGTATTAGCGACTGATGCATTGCTCACTGCCGCAATATCATAAAACTCATCAGCACCATAGATATCGGCAAAACCAGAGTCATCATAGGCATTGACATAGGTTAAGGCAATATCCACAAAATCACTCAGGAAGGTAATTTGTCCAATGGCGCTGTAGTCTCCGTTAAACAACCCATTGCCGGCTGTAGGATCTTCAGGTTCGTCCCCCACATAACCACCGGAGATGCCAAGACTGAAATCATCGTTCTCGATAAATCGGAACGTTGCACCAGCACCGGCACCCGTTCCTGCAAAGCCTTGCTCATACTGTCGGGGGTCAGCAAATTCAGAAATAGCGCCAGTGTCCGAGCTTTCACCCAAAGGCGAGATGATGCCCTCAGTCAGGTCATCAATGTCAAGACCGTTAGCCCCAATTAAAACTTCGATTCGCTCTCCAACTGGGAAAGAATAGGTTAAGTCGTCTAGGGTAATGTTGTTGCTGTTATCGCTGCCGGCAGCTTGGAACCCAATCGGGTCTCCCTCAAACTGGGGAATATTACGCGACTGAAGGCGAGTTCTGAGGCGGTCTTCTCCCGTAAAACTGGTGTCTAAGTTCAAGCGAACCCGCTCAGCAAAGATAGCTTGGTCATCAAAGCGGTCGTCTTCGTCGAACACGTTGGACACAAGAAACTGTACTCGACCTTCCAGTTTAGTTGTCGTAGAGAACTGGTTTGCTTCTAGCTCGGCTGTGCGTGCTTCTAAAGCATCTACCCGACCTCGAAGAGTTGCTAGCTCAGCCGCAAATTCTTCTTGGAGCCTTTGTAGCGTTGCCAGATCTTCTCTGGTTACTATATCGCCCAGACCCTCAGCAATTAATTCATTGACTCGATCTAGCGCTGCGTTCAAACCTGCTGCAAATTCATAGCGAGTTAGCGCTCGGTTGCCTCGATAGGTGCCATCGGGATAACCTGCAATTACACCATATCGCTCAACTAAGGACTGAAGTGCTTGAAAAGCCCAATCGGTTGGTTGAACGTCTGAGAGTTGTGAGACAGAGGTAACCTGAGCTATATCGCTGGTTGTTTGTGTATACTGTTCAAGCTGGTTTAAAGTAGCTGCGGAATCTATGGCTGTAGAATCTGTAGATACAGAATCTGTGGTTATAGGTTCTGTGGTAGTTGGTAGATTCTGGGCGATCGCCACTGACTTACTTAGCCATACACTTAACATTATGGGTGTTGTCAGCAACATCATCCACGACACTTTAAAACGCATAGCTATTCCTCACACAGAGTTAGTTCAAGAAGAGTCGATAGCAATCTCTAGAACCTGCAAGTTCCTACCTGCTCCTTTTTCTACGCTCAATGTTAACTCTAAAAACTCGCAGTTAAACTTAGATGATGACGAAGTTAAGACTGATGTAGCAATCCTAAATTAGTTGCGAGATAAGCAAAGCTGTCAGAGGCATATTCCAGTAAAATGTTCCTTTAGCAACTTACTTGCAGCACAGTTTCTATCCAACACCGTATACAGTTTGAATTAAACGCTCCTGGCTGCATTGCTTTAGCTTGACGCGTAGGCGGCAAATGTAAGCCTCAACCACGTTAGAGGGTTCTGTTGCAAAAAATGATGGAGTTTGAGCCTATTGAGAGAAAATTGACGTTCCGTG
>NZ_JACJOV010000019.1:0-3298 GCF_014695745.1 Leptolyngbya sp. FACHB-671
GGCTGAAGAATTAGAACCCTACCTTCCCTTTTGGCAACGCTCTAAAACGTTACCCAAGTGGGATATCACCATTTTTCCTTTATGACCGGGGTGTTATTTAATCGCAAACCCCTTATTCAAATACTTGCTCTGCCGTAACTCGGTTTCTTCTATGATCGTCTCATCTCCTTTCAGTGTTTCCATTGCCCCTGGGTAAGCGGCATTCTTATCCACGTTAATCACTCGGGGAGTCTGAGTATGCTGTGCCTTGAGCACTTTACGAAAGAAGCGGACTGCTGCCTTGCCATCTCGCTTGGCGCTCAGCATGAAGTCCAGCGTATTGCCCTCTGAATCGACCGCGCGATACAGATACTTCCACACTCCTTTGATCTCGATATACGTCTCGTCCACGCGCCCCGAATCATTCGTCGGCTTCAAATGCGGTCGAATCCGTTTGTCCAATTCCGGGGCGTACTTCAGCACCCAACGATTGATCGTCGAGTGGTCTACCTCCACCCCTCCTTCCTGCATCATCTCCTCCAAATCCCGGTAGCTCAAGGCGTAGCGACAATACCAACGGACATTCAGCAGGATGATTTCTGGCAGAAAGTGCCGCCACTTAAACAGAATAGGAGTAGACATCGGAGGGCAAGGAGAAGAGTGTCGTCCTGCTTACCTTACCATTCGCTAGTTTTTGCGACACAAGCGGTAAACAGTACATGTTGCGCACTTGGATTGAATATGGCTTCCAACAAGTCAAGAACGAACTGGGATGGAAAGACTATCGACTCACAGAATACCGCAGCGTCGAGCGGTGGTGGGAACTGATTTTCTCCGCCTATTTATTGGTGAGTCTACATGCTGAAGATTTCAAAAGCAACTTAGAGGGAGATTGCCAAGCCTCAAAGCAAACAATGCAGACCTACCTGCCCTTTAGTCGTCATCTGTACTGGGAACTGGGCAATACGTGGAAGAGTGCATTGAACAATTTGAGGTTATTGATGCAACCGTATTGCTGTTGGGGTTGGCTAGAACCGTGGTTGGAGCTTGTACCCATTCCAGAGCTACGACGAGGATTAGTCAAGCTCATGGATTTTATTAATATCTTTAGAATGTCCCCTATCCCACTTGCTAAAGCAGCTTGACAGCGGAAGAGTTAGTTTTCCTACGACGGTAGTAACAAAAGAGGGGTCAGTAGCACTGAATTGCTGCTCGAATCAAGAGACGCAGAGAGGCTAATATCGCTTCCTGCGTTTTGTATTTTTGGTTTGCAGTGCTTCTGCTCAGACTGAATAGAGATTGTAACGAAGTAATTCAATACCCATCTCATTGCAGAATTTCGTTGCGCTTTTCCCGAATCTCCTTGGAAGCGTACAGGTTAGCTCAGCTTTGTAGCTTAGTACTTCCTATACGCTTTTAAGCTTCAAAAAAGGCTCGATGCAGTCGATGCAGTCATCAATTTCCAAGCTGTAACAGAGTCAGTAATAAACTAATCCACTTGTAAGGAGAAACTATGGCCGAAGTAAATCTTGGTTTTCTTAGATTGGATGTACCGCAATCGAGAGATGGCTTTTTTCCGGGTGTCCGTAGAACGCAGATTGATACCTATGCGTTCAGAACTGGCCCTGTTGCGGCAAATGTGAACATATCAGCATCGTTTAGCCGCGACAGCATTTCTACTGGAATAGCGCTCTTCAGAGATAATAATGCCAACGGTACGCTCGATGACAGCGATACTTTCCTACCGCCCAATAGTAGGGGCAGCAATACCTTTGCTACACAGAATCGAGTGTTGGGCCAGGGCAACTATATCGCTAGAGTGCAAGCCCAAACTTTTAATGATTTGTCTTATACCTTTCAGATCAGCCGCTCCTCTTCGGGCACTGCCAATCCTTTGACTACGCCAGAAATTCTGCTGGGGACGATCGCCAAAGATTTACGGCGACGCAATAGCGTTAGTAATAAAGATACGGCTGATAACTTTGCCTTCAAACTCGATGGCGATTCTAGCCTCAACATTCGTGTGCGAGAACTGGGCAACAAGAAAGGGGATGCCAACATTCGTGTAGTGCGTGACCTTAACAGCAACGGCATTGTAGATAGAAACGAAGTAGTCAAAAGAGGCACAAGCACTCCCAACGGCAACCTGGACACCATTACAAACCTCAAGGGAGCAGGCGACTATATTTTGCAGGTTTGTCAATCACAAGGCAGTACTCGATTTGCGGTGAGCTTTGATCACTCAGTAGTTTAGTGCAAATTGAATGAAGCGATCGACAGTCCCGTGATGAGCGATCGCTTCATTTCTCTTCTACTTAAAAGTTGTGATGCTAACAAATTTTTTGCAGCAACCTGATACTACGCAGCCGTATCATGAACAATACTCTACAAGCTTCTCTTCTAGAAAACTTTTGTCACAGATTCACCTCCCAAGATAGCTTATCGCTGCTTGCGAACTATCAGTTGATTCCACAACTGCTGTGTGAGAGCATTATCGATCGCGCTATCTACAGCATTGAATGCACACCGAAAGAAATTGAGTCAGCCTACCAACAGTTTTACCAACAGTGGAATCTCGTTACAAAGAAACAGCAGCAACTGTGGCAGCTACACTGCGGACTCAGCCCAGTTCAATTTGAAGCAATGATCACGCGATCGCTGCAAATTGAGAAGTTTAAGCAGCAAACCTGGGGACGCAAAATTGAATCTTACTTTCTTCAGCGCAAGCAGGAGTTCGATCGCGCGATTTATTCGCTGCTACGCACTAAAGATTTAGATGTTGCTCAAGAGCTTTTCTTTCGAGTTTCTGAAGGTGAGCAGTCATTTGCAGAACTGGCGCAGCAGTATTCTGAAGGCTCAGAAGCGGAAACAGGTGGACTGCTTGGCCCTGTTGAATTAGGAATGCTGCACACTGAACTTGCGGAGTTACTTCACACTAGCTCAATCGGTCATGTGCAGCCAATCAAGCTAGGCGAGTGGTGCATGATTGTTCGTCTCGAAAAGCTTATCCCCGCTCAGCTCGATGACCAAATGCGCGATCGCCTGCTTCAGGAAAGATTTGATACCTGGCTACAAGAACAGGTGCAGCAGTTGGACGATCGGGACAAAGTTTGGTTTGGCATTGTTCAGGAACAGTTGACCGATGCCGTTGCAGCATAGCCAAGCTACGCAAAAATAGAGTCTCACAAACTTTTTGGTTTCATCGGGGCGTTGTTGCATGATTGAGAATTGAGCCAATCAAGTTCTAAACTAGGTTGAGATTAAGCTTTAACTTCATAGCTATCAGGCTTTGCAACTTGGATCATGCGATTGAGAGCAG
>NZ_JACJOV010000002.1:0-4023 GCF_014695745.1 Leptolyngbya sp. FACHB-671
CGGCATCTGGGTTATCAAGTGCGATGAAGCGGTTGGTCTCCTTAATCTTGTTTAGCAGGGGGTAAAGCGACAACGAGCCGTGCTAACTCTCAAGCTGTACGCCGTTGATCTGCTTCAATTTGCCGAATGCCGTCTTCCAACTCAGCAAACAAGTCGTCATCGTCAATCAGTTCACCCCGGTCTGCCTGCTCAATACCGATCGCCAAATCTTGCTGCAATTCTGCCAGCTTTGCCTGGTAGAGGCGATCGCGCTCTTCTAGTAGTCGTAATGCTTCCCGCACAACCTCACTGGCAGAGAGGTATCTACCACTCTTGACCTTCTCGTGGACAAACTGCTCCAGTTCAGGGGTGAGGGAAACGTTCATAAATGAACCGCTTAGAAGTGGACAGCTCAATCTTAATGTCAAAGTTTGACATTGGGTAGTTCACTACGCCTCTAACCCCACTAGGGAAATTGTTTACGGTTCTTTTGGGATGACCGACGAACTGCATTAGCAACCGAATTTTGAGAAGAATACATAGGCATTCAAATAACGCTCTAATCGAATCCCAATGGCGACCTGCTCTAGACTGAAAATTTTCTCTAGTTCACCCCCACCATCCAGTTCAGGCAGGGCTTTAGCTTGAGTCATCATTGGCTCCCGAACGCTTAATGCTGGTTGTCGTTGAAGGATTTGAGCGTGGCACTGGGGGCGATCGCCATGCCACTGACGCAAAGCAGTCAAAATACTTAGCCCCACAAATTGTCCAAGCGCGCTTGGACAATTTCCCTCACAAATGGGCAGGACCTACAACAATTTTGTACTAATCTATAGCCTGCCAAGTGTTACCGAATTGCCAGTATATTAGGGCTTGGAGTGAACTACCCATCCTGCTTGAGTCAAGGAATGCCCAGTAACCTGTCTTCTGATAGCTACATCCGTTTGTTGGACGACCTCAAGAACTGGATTCAGAATGCCCAACTGCGGGCAGCAACAGCGGTCAATCGGGAACTGGTTACGCTCTACTGGCAGATTGGGTGCGCGGTTCTTGCTAAGCAGCAGCAGGAGGGATGGGGCGCAAAGGTGATTGAGCAGCTCTCTAAAGACCTTAAACACGCTTTTCCAGAAATGAAGGGGTTCTCCCGGTCCAATCTGCTGTACATGAGGGCATTTGCTCAGGCATTCCCTGACCAAACCGTCATCCAGGCAGTAATGGGACAAATCACCTGGTATCACAATATTGCCCTGCTCGATAAACTCAAAGATAATGAGGAGCGGCTCTGGTATGCCCAAAAGACGATCGAACATGGTTGGAGCCGAAGTGCTCTGGTTCACCAAATCGAAAGCGGACTATATGGGCGGGTTGGTAATGCTGTCACCAACTTTGATCACACCCTGCCTCAAAGCCAATCAGACTTAGCCCGTCAAATTCTGAAAAGTCCGTATAATTTTGAGTTTTTAGAACTGGCAGAAACGGCTCAGGAGCGAGATTTTGAACGGGCACTGGTTGATCACATCCGAGATTTCTTGCTGGAATTGGGGGTTGGCTTTTCATTTTTGGGTAGCCAGTATTCACTCGAGGTGGGCGGTAAGGAATATAAGCTGGACTTGCTTTTCTACCACGTCAAGCTTCACTGTTACGTGGTGATTGACCTCAAGGTGGTGGAGTTTGAACCAGAGTTTTCCGGCAAAATGAGCTTTTACATCGCCGCTGTAGACGATCTATTGCGGAGTGAGATGGATAACCCCACGATCGGGATTGTGTTGTGTAAGTCTAAGAACAAAGCCACCGTAGAATATGCCCTACGCTATATTCACCATCCTGTTGGGGTAGCGACCTACCGATTAAAAGACACCCTACCCGAGCCACTTCAGGGAAGCCTCCCTAGTATTGAGCAGCTTGAGATGGAGCTAAACACCCTATCAGTAGAGCCAATCTCAGACCCTACCGAAGATTAAACTTCGAGCAGAGTAAATAATTGTCCAAGACCTCTTGGACAATTGCTAATTTCCCCAAAACGCTGCCATTTCCCAGTAACAGAGCTAGAGCCAGGGCGATCGCCTCCGCATTCGAGCAAACTCCGATATCTCAAGCCATAAATTCACTTTTTCCATTTGCTAGCCCTTCAACTCTTAAAGGAGAATAAAGTTTGCCTCACAAGGGAAAGGGGCGATCAGGTTCAAGGAGGGGGCTATATCATAGGATTAGTTTGTGTTAAACGTTAGGATAGCTCTGATACGGAGAGTCTTTGCGCCTGGATAATCAAGCTTCAACCATGAGCGATCGCCAGCCAAATCAACCTGAAGCCGTCATCCGTCCTAAGTTTCAGGAAGGTGGCATTCAGTCTGCTCTTCAATCAAAATTAGACTTAGAAAACTTAACCTTCACAGCTTCTAGCAATCAAGATACCGCTTATGACGGTGGAAGCCATGCTTTTACACCTCAAAGTGACAGCTACCTGCTCATTCAAGAGGCAAGAGATAACCTAAATCCTCAACAGATTGAAGCAACGATTCAATACCTCCAAAGTAAATCGAGCTTATTAGCACGAATTACGATGGAAGTTTCTCAGCATCTAATCAACGTTTATAGAGAAAGATTAGGCACGAAAGAACAGCCAGCAACTAAAAAAGTTTCTGAAAAACCTCTCCCCTTATTTGAACTTGTTCAAGAAGGCAACTTAGGTTCTTGGGGATTAAATACTACTCCAGAACAAGATATTGTTTTTCAAAACATTCGGAGCTTAGTTGAAGAGTTTTTCAAAGAAAATGGCTTGTGGGAAAAAAGTGCCAGAGATATTTGGTCTAACCTACTTGCTTGGGCTGTAGAAGATATGAAGGCGGAAATCGGTGAGGCTGTTCTGAAGTCGCTCACCCATGAGGAGTTTTGCCTTAAGCTAAACAGCTATCTTTTTGAGAAAGAATCCATCTTTATTAACAACAGAATCAATTTTCTAGAAAAATCTTACGCTCAAAATATCGCTAACCTGATAATTCAAGCATTGGATCTCCCAAATTACCCGTTATCTGGATTAGAGAGACTGCTAGGCATTCACGTCAGCAGTGGGAAAAAACCAGTTCCGCTTACTGAAAGAAGTCTATCTAAAATCGATTCTATTACAGCTATCCCTACGGGCTTACCAATCGTTAGCAGCATCTCAGCTCAGCTTAATACCGCCTTGTGGCAACCTGATTCTTCGGGAGTTGCTTATTTTCGTTATCACTCTAAAAACAATCAAAGCAATTATTTAGAGCACTACATTACTAGCCCCGGAGATATTGAGGCGCTTCCTTGGGAAGCAGCAGAACAAATTATTAACAAGTTTGGCTTTAACACAGTCAAATTGCAATTTATTTTGGCTGCTCATGCAATGCGGCAAGCAGTACCTTGGGAAAGTACTTTTACGCTTAAAGCCAGCGACATTATTGAAGAATTTGGCTGGAATAAGAATCACAGTACCAGCCTACCTGCCAAACGAAATGAAGTAGCAAATATTGCTTATGCACTCTCTTGTTTGCTAGTCAAAGCTGTTTGGATTGAAGGACGCGGCAAAAATCAAGTAGATGCAAGCACTCCCATAGGCAGGATGTGGGAGTTGCTGATTGATCCCCACGGGCAGTTTGATTGGACAACAGGCAGAATTGATGAGCCAAATGAAGTTTACATTACTGTTCGTCCTGGTTTATGGACAGCTCATTTCTTGAACCAAGCTGGTAGTAAAGCGAAAGAAGCTTTGTATCAGTTCGGCTATCTGGCACTTAATATCCTGAAGCTAGACCCCTACCACGATGAACTTACCCTTAGACTAGCCATTCACCTGACCCTGGATGTCCGAATTCGAGCCAGAGATCGCAGCCCCTATGAATATCGAGTTAAGACGCTACTAGAATCTGTCCTACCAACAACAGTCATTCAAGAAGCTCGGCAAAGTAGTGAAAAGGCTCGCAGTTTATTCAATCGCTGGAATCATGCCTTAGAGCTATTGGAGAGCTTGGGATGGCAACCCGGCGAGGATGATACATTTACATGTTTTTACGTCGA
>NZ_JACJOV010000020.1:0-3479 GCF_014695745.1 Leptolyngbya sp. FACHB-671
CTGGTAAAGTTCTTTTGCTCCTCAGCCAGCAGTTTGATTAACTTACCGACGAGATCTGGTGATGCCCCTGCTGCTTCCTCATTGGTCATCAGTCAGCCTCACTTAAACGTCGAAACAACAAATCCTGCAGCCGTTTCATTTCTGCTTGATTAGGGCTTTCGTCACGAGTCATCAAGTAAATCGTGTTCAATAGCTGGTCGGTTGCCCGGTCTGCCTTGTTGCCCTTGTCTAAAAACTGACCAATGAGGTCTGTCAGATGCGCTTCGGTCTTCGTCCAACCGCTTTGATCTGCATTGTCGAAGTGCGATCGCACAATAGGCAACAACGATTCTACTGTGGGATTTGGCATCCTTACCCGTAGACATCGACGGTAGAACGCTGGGGGAAAATCTCGTTCCCCATTGCTAGTCATGATGACAATGGGGAACTCACAGCATTTCACCCGCCCATTGATAATGGTGACTTCTATATCCTTATCGGCAGTCCGCACCGTAACGGTAGCATTAGGGTCAACCACATCTCCCCGACGACGTTTACGACGCACCAACTCCGGAATCTCAAATTCCCCTTCTTCAAATAAGTTCAGCAGATCGTTGGGCAGGTTCAAATCGCTCTTGTCAATCTCGTCGATAAGCAACACCCGTGGGAACAGAGAGGGCAAAAAGGCAGTGCCTACAGGTTCAAGCCGAATGTAGTCCCCCAGATCGCCTTCTTCTTTAGACTCTGGCTTTTCTTTGGATGTTGTTTCATTGTCACCGTCATCACCGCTACGGGTTTTGTCAAGCTGGGCATCTTGTAAACGGGCGATCGCGTCGTAGCGGTACTCCGCATCTACCAAATTTGCCCGTGCTGTGATCGGCCAAGTCAGCACTGGACCCAATTGCAGTTCATGGGCGATCGCGTAAGCTAGGGAAGTTTTACCTGCCCCTGGTGCTCCCGTCACCAACAGCGGTCGTCGCAGATGAATGGCAGCATTCACCGCATCCACAATTTCTGAATATCCACTCTTGTCAAGCTGCACTCGAAAGCTCTTGCCTCGCTGAATCGATCGGAAATCTTTTCTAGCGAGGTCCCTCAGTTGTTTCCAGTACTGCTTATCCTTAGTCTCATCTACCTCATCTCTTGAAAGAAACTGCCGCCAAGGGGGACGCTCAGGTAACTTGGTCAGCCCCTCAGGCTGATCTTCATTGCAATTTCCGTTAAAGTATTTCCAAGACATGGCAGTAAGGAAGGGGCTAGGAGGCAACGAGCAGGTCTTCTTCTTGGTTAGGATCAGGCAGCTTGGGCAGGCGATCGGGTCGATCACACAAAAGTCTAATATGTTTAGCCGACACAGACTCTATTCGTCGCTTTCGCCATTGTCTGGCAAGGTCAGCAAAGTTAGTCAGATCGCACTGCTTCAGCAGGGTGTCGAATTCAGTTTTGAGCGTATTGGCATCTATCTCTGTAACCTCAGATGCCCATATAGCAATAGGGACGGCCGCATCAATGATGTCTTCAAGCAATTCTCTCCGTTTGACAGAGTCGGTTGGTAATTTAGCTATCAACTTGAGCCCCGGTGCATCTGAATCCTTGAGGAGAGCAAGCAAATCTCCCTTTTTCTCCGGCCATTTTGTTTGTACATGAAATTTATCGCAGGCATTCTTTGCTGCGATACAGGCTTCAAGTAGTTGCCACTTGCGTTTGAGAGCCTTTTGAATTTTGGGCTCGCGGATGCGCTCCGACGATCGCACCAAAAACCTGCGGTGTGTTCCCAACTCAACCGTATTTCCCCACTTATCCTTTACATTCCAGGTGTCTGCAATATCTTCCTCTAACTGCTTGCGTGGCAAAAACAACTCTAAGATCACTTCCTCCTCCTCACACTGAAGGATCTCTGGAGTTTCTTCTGCCTGACTGATCCACTGCAATATTTGATCCGCAACTTGATCAATGCCACAAGTTGTGGGTCTTGCCCCAAACCGAACAGGTTTTTCTACGCCTGTGATGTGTAATTCAGGATAAACATTCACATCGCCGCCGATCTCCTCAAGGGCAACCAACAAGTACGCATGACAAGCCGTTGTTTTGATGGGTTCAGCAGGTTTGAGAGAGACATTGTATTGCTGTGAGATGCGATCGCGCCATTGTTCCAGTGCACTTAGATCCCGGTCTTTGCCTTCACTGGAGCGCTGTAACTCTGCAATGACAGATTCTACAAACCGAACTGTAAGAGTTGGGCTGTCATAGACTGCTAATAGTTCTTGAACGAGAACAGGATCATTCAAAGAAGGGCGGTCAGGTCGGATTTCTTCAAAACTTTGATTGTATACAGCCTTAAACGCATAACGAAACGCGATTTGTACATAGGGAGAGTCATAAGAGGTGAAATTAACGAATAAACTTACCCAATCTTCTTCTTGCAGGTAAGGGCTTCGGCTTACCAACGGCTGTTGCTGTAATTGGGCAATAACAGGATGAGTCGGTCGAGCACGCACGAAGGCTTCTAGAACTTGATCTCTATCACATTTCTGAAGCACTTGAAAAGTCACCCTGTCTAGGGTAGTCTTTTCAGAGATATTTGCAATATTCACATCAAGTTCTTCTGCAAGAAATATTTCAAGATCCTCATACTCTCGGTAAACATCCTGCAATGCCAACCGAAATGTTTTGAGTTTGCTTCTATCCCAATTGATCGCCACAGCTTATTTTTCTAGAGGAATCACAAAGGCAACAGCAGTCGTATAGGTTACTAGCAAGAGCGACCCATACAGTGGTTTATAAAACGCCAACTCGGCAAAGGGTCCACCCGTTGCAACGACCCAAACAAGAAAGGCTCCACAGGAAATCCAAATCTGAGTCCATGCCGTTGGCTTACCAGGTTCGTTCGTTCTTCGCCGCGTCCACCCGAACGTGAAAATTAACCCGATAACGAAAAAGAGCCACAGCAGTCCTATTCTGGGGACATCATCACCAGCACTCTGAATCATGCCACTGACTGCCAGCCAGAACCCGACCGCCTCAGTCGGAATATATTTTCTCAAGCGATCTGGATAATCGTCTGGGGGAACATTGGGTTCAGCACCTGACTGAAACTGTTCAGAAACAATACGAAGCCCCACTTCTACGTATCCTCCTCGACTACAAAACTGACGAAATTTGCGAGTAGATTGCACTAAACAGGATTCCCTCACGCACGCTGCCAAAGCTAGTCGCCATCTCCTTGTGATGTAACGCTACAAGCTTCCAATCATTATCAAAGCATGGCGCACCACTCGATCCGCGCTTGGTAGGATTGACATACAGCACTAACCCTCTTGCCTCACGGGTTTTCACTACGCCGTTATTACTAAGAGACACTTTCATTGCGTCCCCTTCCGGATGTTGCAAAATGTTGAGGGGCGCTCTCGGTTCAAGCTGCGATGAGGCATTGTATGAAACAGGCTCCGTTGCTAAATCTTCATCAGGATTGAGACGCAGCAAAGCGTAATCAAGCTCAT
>NZ_JACJOV010000021.1:0-3650 GCF_014695745.1 Leptolyngbya sp. FACHB-671
ATCATGAAGATCCAGAATGTCCGTCTTTCACTTAGCCGTCGATTTCTTTTAGTTGTAGCCAGCACCTTCGCGGCTACAACTATCATTTCAAGCTGCACTCCTTCCCAAGAAGTGAGTGAGTCACCTGCGGGTGAATCGCCCGCAGCAGAACAAGCAGAAGGTGGAACGCTAACTGTTGGTGTGAGCCCGGTTCCCCATGCCCAGATCTTGCAGTATGTCAAAGACAATCTGGCAGAGGAAGCTGGCTTAGAAATTGAGATCGTAGAATTTTCAGACTACGTGCAGCCTAATCTGGCACTCAATGACGAGCAAATTGATGCCAACTATTTCCAACATGTTCCCTATATGGAAGATTTTGGCGCAGAACGGGGAATTGAAATGGTGGCTGTCGCACCCGTCCACATTGAGCCACTAGGCATTTACTCGAACGAAATTGAATCTCTAGAACAGGTTCCCGATGGAGCAACGATCGCCATTCCCAATGATGCAACCAATTTGGGGCGATCGCTCAAACTCTTAGAAGATCAGGGACTACTCACCCTACGGGAAGGTGCAGGTGTAGAAGCGACAGTACAAGATATTGAAGAGAATCCCAAAAACCTTGAATTTGCTGAACTAGAAGCCGCCCAACTGCCCCGTGCCTTAGAGGACGTAGAACTGGCAATCATCAACGGTAACTATGCCTTGCAGGCTAACCTGTCCCCCAGTGAAGATGCTCTTGCCCTAGAAACTGCCGAGGACAATCCTTACGCTAATGTACTCACTGTTTTACCTGACCGGGAGCAAGACCCAAACGTGCAGAAGCTAGCTGAATTACTCACTTCAGAAGAAGTGAAACAGTTCATTGAGGAGGAATATCAAGGTTCCGTGATTCCTGCACTGTGATTGGCATTTTAGTCATCTACCCTGAGCGATTCAATGAGGTTGAACAGGATGAACTCAAAGCAAGGACAATTTAACTTTGTACCCCTCAAACGTCGATTTGTTCTATTGGCGGCAGCTTTTACATTAACCACCTTAGTTTCAAGCTGCTCTACTCCTGAAACTACATCCTCTGGGCAAACCACTCAAAGCGAACAGCCTGCTCAAGATGAAGTGTTGACGGTTGGAGTTACGCCTGTTCCGGCAGGGGAAATTCTGGCATTTGTGCGAGATGAGTTAGCTCCTGAAGCCGGGCTGGAGATTGAAATCGTTGAATTTAATGAGTTTAATCAGCCCAACCTGGCTCTCAAGGAAGGCGAGTTAGACGCAAATTACTTTCAGCACATTCCATTTATGGAAGATTTTGGCAAGCAGCATGAGATTGATCTGGTGCCGCTCAACGCAATTCACCTGAACCCGGTAGGTGCCTTCTCAAAACG
This sequence comes from Leptolyngbya sp. FACHB-671, assembly GCF_014695745.1. Lineage (NCBI taxonomy): Bacteria > Bacillati > Cyanobacteriota > Cyanophyceae > Leptolyngbyales > Leptolyngbyaceae > Leptolyngbya > Leptolyngbya sp. FACHB-671. The sequence goes on from NZ_JACJOV010000021.1 coordinate 1,362, forward strand.
GTTTCAGTCGCTAGATGAACTTCCTGATAATGCTACAATCACCGTTCCTAATGATGTCACGAATTTGAATCGTGCCTTGCAGCTTTTAGCAGAGAATGAGCTGATTACGCTGCGAGAGGGAGTTGGAGAGCTGGCAACCACCAAGGATATTGTTGAGAATCCTAAAAACCTGCAAATTGTTGAAATTGAAGCGCCTTCTCTGGTGCGATCGCTAGATGATGCGGATGTCTCTATCATTACCGGCAACTTCGTGGTGCAAGCAGGGATGAATACACGGGAGGATGCGATCGCCCTCGAAAACCCAGAAGGCTCACGCTACGCCGTCCGACTAGCCACCCTGCGCGGACAAGAAAACGATCCCCGTATCCAAACCCTCAACGAACTTCTGGTTGATCCTCAAGTACGGGAATTCATCGAAGAAAAATATGACGGAGCCGTTATCCCCGTTTTCTAAATACCCTCACTCCTCACATCTTTAAAGCCGTGATTAGCATCCGTGACCTATACAAAATTTATACTTACCAGAGAGGAGAAGGAAAAATTACCGCTCTAGATGGTATTAGTCTTGAGGTGAAAGCAGGAGAAGTGTTCGGTGTTTTAGGGCAAAGTGGCGCAGGCAAAAGTACTCTAATTCGCTGTGTCAATTGCTTGGAGAAACCCACTTCAGGCTCAGTATGGGTTGGAGATGAGGAAATCACTGCTTTGTCGGGTGCAAGGTTGCGAAGAGCCCGTCAGCGGATTGGCATGATCTTTCAACACTTTAACTTACTTAGTTCCCGTACTGCTGCTGAAAACATTGCATTTCCACTGGAACTGATAAGCTACAGCCGCTTAAAGCGGCGGACACGGGTAGAAGAATTGCTATCGCTGGTGGGGCTAGAAGGTAGAGGAGGTGCTTATCCCGCTCAGTTGTCAGGCGGACAGAAACAGCGAGTTGGCATTGCTAGAGCGCTAGCAGCTAATCCCAACGTATTGCTTTGTGATGAAGCCACTTCTGCTCTAGACCCACAAACAACTCGTTCCATTTTAGAGCTACTGCGAGACTTAAATCGCCACATGGGTTTGACTATTTTGCTGATTACCCACGAAATGGGTGTGGTTAAGCAAATATGCGATCGCGTTGCCATTCTTGAAGCCGGAAAAGTGATAGAGCAGGGAACCGTGAGTGAGTTGGCGGCGCAGCCTGATTCTTTCATTGCTAGAGAACTGTTTCCTCAACGGAATGGTTTTAAGTCTCGCCCTGGTTCCGTCTTGGTCACGATCGCCTTTCGAGGTGAGACTGCCAACCAGCCACTCATTTCTGATTTGGCAAAACGATTTGACGTGGATGTCAACATTATTAGCGGCACTGTGGATACAGTGGGTGGTCAGCGAGTTGGACAACTTCACGTTGAGTTGTCAGGTAAGGATGTCCGCTCAGCGTTGGACTATCTTCAAGTGCAAGATTTAAGGCATGAGGTGCATTGATGCTTGATCCCGTGTTGATGGAAAGTCTTTGGCAAGCGACGGTTGAAACTTTCTACATGGTAGGAATTTCCGCCCTACTAGCCGTCCTGTTTGGTTTACCCCTGGGACTGCTACTTGTGATTACTGCTCCTAATCATATCTTGCCAAACTTTGCAATTCAGAAGGTTCTGGGGTCGATCGTAAACGTGGGGCGATCGATCCCGTTCATCATTTTACTGGTGGCAATTATTCCGTTTACGCGATTGATTGTCGGCACTACCATCGGCAGCACGGCGGCACTGGTGCCACTCACAATTGCAGCAATTCCTTTTTTTGCTAGAGTCGCTGAAACTGCACTGCTAGAAGTCGATCGCGGCTTAATTGAAGCAGCACAGTCGATGGGCTGTAATCACTGGCAAATCGTCCTCAAAGTACTAATTCCTGAAGCGTTGCCTAGCTTAATTCTAGGTATCACAATTATGGTGATTAGCCTGTTGAGCTATTCGGCAATGGCGGGTGTTGTAGGGGGAGGGGGGTTGGGCGATTTGGCGATTCGCTATGGGTATCAGCGGTTTGATACGACGGTGATGATTGTGACGGTAGTATTGCTAGTTATCCTGGTGCAGATTGCTCAGTATGTGGGCGATCGCCTCGCTATTCGCTTGAGAAAGCGATAGTTTTTGGGGAGTTTCTTGGAGAACAGCCAAACAGCCTTGGAGGTTTCCCAAAACCCCCAGCAGGGGACGTGCTCGTCCCCCTCCGCAAGGATCTGTGAATTTGTGGCAGAACGCGCTTCGCATCGGTGAGTGGCAAGGGCCTAACTTGTAGGTGGTGAAGCAAAGC
>NZ_JACJOV010000022.1:0-3806 GCF_014695745.1 Leptolyngbya sp. FACHB-671
ATTTCCAGATCGTGGGCAGTCGCGGCGATCGCGTTTTCCGTCAGAGGTACGCCAGTTTGGAGTGACGGATTTGACTGAGGTTTGGCAGCAGAGAGAGGGTTCATGGAAAATTCAATTGAGTTTTTTAAGGAGAAAGGGGAGTAAGCGATCGCCCCTCATTCCCCTTCTCCCTCTCCCATAGAAGAAAGGGTTAGGGAATGAGGACATGCCTCATCAACTCGTCTTAAATTCGTTGTAGATATCTTGCCATGCTTGTTCAGGTTGATTGACGGGCAACTGCCGGGCACGAGTCCGCTCTAGCTGAACCTCCACCACCGTTTTGTCGGGATTGTCTTGATCGGGAACGTAGCCCAACAGTTGCTTCTCCTCATCGCTCATAAAGTCCTGCGCTTCCAGGTTTGGCGCAATGCCTTTATATGCTTTGGCGTTTGCCACTCTTGCTTGCGTTTCGGGTGATGCCATGTATTGCACCCACTTCAGCGCTAGTTCTTTATTGTTGCTGGCAGAACAGAGCGTTGCGCCTTCGCTCCAGCGGATCGCACCTTCTTTGGGAACGATCGCCGTAAAGTTTGTTTTGCCGTCAGCGATCGCATTCTGAATCAACCAATCCCCGACAGGGCCAGCAATCACGCTTTCATTGATGAAGGCATTGGTGATGTCTTGAATGTTGGGGGTGATTAACGCGACGTTAGGCTTGACTTTGATCAGCCAATCTTTAACTTGTTGCAATTGCTCATCCGTGAGCGCGTAAGGATTGGGGTTATCGGGGAAGAGTGCCATGCTGGCGTTACCCATGTTGGGCAAATACCAGTCGAAGAAAGCAACTTTACCCTGAAGTTTTGGATCGGTGAGGAAGTTCCAACTGGTAACTTCTTCAGGCTGGATGTATTTGGTATTAATGGCAATTCCGTAGTTACCGAAGCGGGTTCCTACTGCCATCATTTGTTCTCCCTGGAAGAAGCCGGGGAATTTTTGATAAGTCTCTGAGAAGTTTGCTATTTCAGGGAAATCAGCGGTATTCAGCGGATCGATCGCCCCCATCTCCATCAGCTTAGTGACATATTCGCCATCAGAGATAATCCCATCAAATGTTCCTGGAGGCGACTGATTGAAGAACTGAAGCATCTGTTCGCCACCCACATAGGTTTTGAATTCAACTTTGACTCCGTTCTCCTGCTCAAACTTGCCGATTACTTCTGGTTCGTCATAACCTGCCCACGTCAAAACTCGCAGTGTGCCGCCCCCTGTAGGAGAGGCAGCAGGGCTAGACTCGGTGGTTGCAGATTGTTCCTGGGGAGCCGCACAACTTCCTAGCTTGGTGGTTGCCGCTGCGAGACCCGCGAGAGACGTATATTGGATGAATCTCCGGCGAGAAATCGATCGCCAAAAAGATCCGTTAGAGGAATTCATGTTTTGATTATTCATAATCGTGCAAGCTCCAAAGATAAGGGAAAAAGTTACCGCAAATTGAAGCGAACTAAACCAAATTGAGAGAAACCCTGGAGTTGATTAAACAACTGACCCGGTTTCAGGAAGATATTTGCAAAGCTTCTTCAGAAACACGCATCGGTGCATGACTTTGATCACCATAGGCGACATTAAACCGTTGAATCGGCAAGGGTTGAGTGAGCATCTTTTGAAATGCGGCATCCATTAAGGGACGCAATGCTTTGCTTTGCTGATGCCACTGTTCACGGTAGGCATAGTATTCCTTTAGATGTTCACTCAATTCTGCTAAAAGATCGGCTTCATTGACCGTCAAAACCTGACTGTCCTTCACGATCAACTGGCCGTTCACATAAACCTGCCGAATCGATCGCCCCCGCTCGGAATACACCAGATGAATCGGTAGCTGATTTCGGGGAGTAAACGACAAAGAGTTGAGGTCGTACAGCACAAAATCGGCTTTCATACCCGGAGCGATCGCCCCCACTTGATTCTGCAACAATGTCGATCGCGCTCCGCCGTAGGTCGCCCATTTGAGGATATCTGCTGCTCTGGGATAGGATTCGCGTTTCTCATCGACGGTAGAATGCACCAAACCTGCCATTTTAATCACATCAAACAGGTTAAAACTGTCCATGCCATCCGTTCCCAACGCGACATTGACACCCCCGGCAATTAACTCACGAATCGGTGCAATGCCGCTACACAAGCGATGATTGCTCACCACGTTATGAACCACCGTTGCTCCAGCTTCCGCCACAAGATCTATGTCCGCCTGGGATAACCAGACCCCGTGGGCGATCGTGGTTCGGTGCGTTAGAATTCCGTGTCGTTTTGCATAAGCAATCACAGATTCACCAAAGAATTCTAATCCGGTGACTGCCTGCATTCGGGTTTCTAACAGGTGAGTATGAATGGGAACGTTGAATTCTTCCGATAGTGCAGCGATGCGGTGCATCAATTCCGGGGTGACGCGCTGTGAGGCAGAGGGAGCCAGCATCGTTGTGATCCGGTTTGCCTGACCATGCCAATCTCGATAAATTTGTCGAAAAACTGCTTCCCATTCCGTTGGAGTGCAGGAACTTGCAGCAATAAAGCCTTGTTTTTGCTCGTCCGTGAGTTGATCCGTTAAGTAGGGAACGGTTTCGTGGAGGGGTTTATTGATAGCGTGCAGCGATAGACTCGCTCTCACTCCCAAATCGACATAAGCTTGGGCAACTGCCCCAAACATTTCGGGAGGTGTGTAGGGCAGGGCATAGATATCGTCCTGCATCGTGGTCGTGCCATTTTTCACCGCTTCCAAAGCAGCGACCATCGTACAGAGGTAATGCACACGCGAACTTAGCTTTTCGTTGGGAGGCAAATAAAGCATCCACTGTTCCAGCGGCAGAGCCTCATAGCCACACTTCTCTAAAATGCCGACAGTTGTGTGAGTATGGGCATCCACAAATCCAGGAATCAACAAAAGATTGGTCGCATCAACTACCTGATCGGCAGCGATTTCCAGATTAGGAGCAACTTGGGAGATGCGATCGCCCTCCACTAAAATATCTACACACTGAGGTGACAGATCCAAACTGCCGTCTGCCTGCTGCGTGAAAGGGAGGACTGTTGCGTTGCGAATTAGTTTACGAAGCATATTGGGAACGGCTAAAACGGTTGACTGAAAACGGTTGACTGAGGGCAGTGGACAAGGTCTTTTCGATTGCAGGGCGAATTCGCTCGGCTTGCTGCCAGATATCCTTGCGGTAGCCAGCATATTCCGGCATCCGGTCATGAAACTCCGCCAGAATATCAGCCTCATTCACAGTGAGAACGCGCCCATTTTCGATGACTAGCTGACCGTTGATAAACACCTTGCGAATGGAACTGCCGTTCTCGGCGTAAACCAGATGAATCGGCAGTTGATGACGGGGCGTAAAACTTAAAGTGTTAAGGTCATACAGGACAAAATCTGCTTTCATACCTGGTGCGATCGCTCCCACATCCTTGTGCAACAGTGCCGATCTCGCTCCGCCGTAGGTCGCCCACTTCAGTACATCTGCAGCTTTAGGGTAGCGATCGTAGGGATTATCCATTGCAGAATGGACTAACCCTGCGGCTTTAATGACATCAAACATATTAAAGGAGTCATTGGAACTCATGCCATCTGACCCCAATGCAATATTGACTCCCGCATCCATTAATTCCCGAATGGGAGCGATGCCACTGCACAAGCGATGATTGCTAACAATGTTATGAATCACCGTCGCGTTTGCGTCTGCAATTAACTCAATAGTTGCAGGGATTCTTCTAAGGCGATGGTTTTTTCTAGCAGGGAATCTTTGTAACTTCCGATCAAAAACTCGCGCCCTATCTCG
>NZ_JACJOV010000023.1:0-4279 GCF_014695745.1 Leptolyngbya sp. FACHB-671
TGGTTTCAGCTTCTACCTTTGTCCCAATCGCCCGATACAAGTTATTCGCCAGAATCTTGGCTTTGAATGCACCGACATCCGAACGATAGTAGGGCTGCGTGGAAAGATTGCGTTCTTCAATGCGATCGCGATCAATCACTTTGAGCTTGCCAAAGCCAGTACGAACCAGATTCTCAGCCAGGTTTGCGCCCAAAGCTCCTGCACCACAGATGTTCACAGGAAAATCCTTCAGCTTCGCCATGACTGAATCTGTCCGGTACAGCTGCTCATGAAAAAAGATGCTCATATCTTCACTACTCCTGGTGTTCCATCACACCCACTAACGATTGCAGGTCAAAGTCGCGATCGCGCCCACTGAGACAAATACCAGAACTCACCACAGTCAGATCATCTTTGGCGATCGCACTGGTATGACGAGTGCCATCAGATGTTGTCCAATCCACCGTCCAGTAATCCCCTCGATCCTGGAACTGGTGCAGTTCACCGCCACCCAGTTTGAGAGCTTGCCGCAGCCGCTTTTCATCCCGTTGGGGTTGGGCAAACCCTTCTATCTGCTGAGTTGCTAATTCGTAGAGCGTTCGCATTTCTGGAGTAATCCCCTTAAAATGCAATTTCTCAACGGGAATCAGTTGTTTGAGAGCAGATTGTAGGGTTTCTGCGATCGCAGGGTCAGCGCGGCGATCGACTTCCCCAAACCAGCAGGAGTTGCCATTCCAACGAGCAAGGATTTGCTCAAACGCAACGCCTTCTGTCACCAGATGCACAACTACAGGCTTGACAATCTTAAACCGTTGCCGCATGTCTGCTTCATTGACGGGATATGCCAACCAGTTTTGATGTTGTAAGCGATAAGCTAACCGCAGTCGGATGGTCGGAAACTGCTGTAAGTAAGCAGTAATCTGAGATAAATCTGCTTCTTCAAGTAGCGTTGCCGTCTGTGCATCCACAGGCTGAAAAATACCCCATCCTTCAAACTGCCGAGGTTTAGGAGTGAAAGTATAGACCATTCCTGCTACCCGTGTGCGAACTCGCCCACCTTTGACACAGGGTGCAAGGAATTGGGTTGTTTGCAATTGCACCTCAGCACTGGCAATCTGGTTGAGTAGCTTGTGGATGTCAGTCATTGTTAATTAAGCGGTTGAAGGCTGTTGTAGCTGCTGCCTGCCTAAAATGAACGGCAGCAATTTAGCAATATTTCTGGCATCATCAATGCCCCTGTGATGAGTTCCTTCCAGTTCAATTCCTGCCAGTTGCAGGGCTTCTGCCATGCCGTATCGCTTGGGTAAGCCTTGAGCCTCACTGAACAACTGTTTGAGGTTGACGTGAGGATAGGCAATGGGGAAAGGAAGGTTGTGAAACTTGCTGTCTTGTTTGAATTGGTTGCGATCGTAATCACCCCACGAACCAAACATCGCATTGGGATAATTGGACAACCATTGCTTTAGGAGAGGAGATGCCTCCACATAACTTGGAGCCTGGTCAACTTGTTCCTGGGTGATGGAGGTTAATGACTTGCAGAACTCTGTGAGGATGGGATAACGAACGGGTTTGATAAACGTTTGGAACTCATCAATCACGGTTAAGCCCTGCGCTTCAACCATGACGGCTCCGATCTCAATAATTTCCGTTTCGTGTCGTTTAATGGTTTCTCGATTACAACAGGTTGCCTCTAGATCAAGAACTAAATAGTAATCGTATTGAGTTAAGTTTATCATCTCCTCCTCCTCTTACCTGCATCTATCAGTTCTCGTTGCGTAAAACCTCACGCACCTCCATCAAAATCTGCCCCAGTTTGTTTTTGCCGCTGCCATCTTTGCCACACCCCCAGTAGTAATCGATCGGAGAGTTCTCCACTAACACTTCATCTCCGGTTGCCAGCAAAATTTCTCGGATATCTGCATGGGTTCTAAACTTTTGCAGGACTGCTTTTCGCATGACATCATCTTTGACCTGCGCCCAATCAAACCGTAATGGTAAGGAGCGATCCGGAACGGATCAGCTTCACTGCGCGCGCCCCATATTTGCCGCATCTTTGGGAGTTTTAGTTTGTCGTACCTTTTCCAGGTAGGGAGTATCGATAAATTTCTGTCCCTGAAAGTAATGCTCGCTCGTTGCCCAATACAACTTATCGAGCATGAAACCATGCGCTGAGAAGTTAGAGAAGCAACCGTAAGGCTTTTCTCGCTCGACGTAGAAGTAAATCGTCATGGTTACTCCTTCATGGTGAATGAATATTCGTGCCAGTCACAAACGGGACAATAACCGATTTTTTGGTAAATAGAGTTTGAGGTGGAATTTGCTAAATCAGTGAATAAAAAACAGCGATTGCACCCCTGCTCCAAAAGCTTCTGGCTTAAGGCAGCGACACTAGCCGTTGCATACCCTTTGCGACGATATTCAGGGGGAGTGTAAACGGGGGCAATCCGAGCCGCTGTTGAGGAAAATTGCCGACCGCCAACCATTGAAACGGGAACGCTATCCTCCCACAAATAGGTACTCTGCCGCTTCAACTCAACATCTACTCTCCGTTCAATTTCGCCATCGCTTACAAGGTCAATTTCGGCATTAAACGCAGCAAACCACTTTAATAACAAGGGGCGATCGCCTGATGTTGCAAGCCTGAGATGCCCTTTAACCGTTGTTACGGGTTCTACCTGGGTTAACTGATAAATTCTTGACTCAACTCCTCGTTGATAAGATTGCCCAGTGAGAGTTTGCCAAATCTGCACAAACGCTTCGGTCCCAGCTACCAGACCCTCAACCCCTGGTAGTTTCTCGTGTTGTAAGTCTTGAGCAATGAGGTTTAAGGCATTCAAATCCTGTACGTTAGACAGCAGTAAATTGTTTGGAGGTGTGCGGATGGCGATCGCTAGAATCTGGTCATTTGTTTGAACAAGTGCTAGATAGGGTGGTTCGGGATAACGCTCTGGATAATACAACAGCGTGTGCAAAACACCCAGCAACGCATTGTGTTCTGCCTCGTATTGCAGCAGATAATTTTGAGTGCATTGCCAAAATTCCTTAACGCTATCAAATCGATGGAGTTGCATTTTCGATATCCTCAGTTTTGAATACTCATCACCTCTAAATACTGCGGGGGAACTTCATCCACGAGCCAGACTCCATTATCGGAGCAGTAAAACGTGAATCCTGCCTGGTGCATACTGGCAGCAGCGATCGCAAAAATTACAGGACGACCATGCCGCATTCCTACCTTCCGAGCCGTTTCTACATCTTTAGACAAATGCACATGATGCCGTGACATCTTGAGTAACCCTGATTGTAGAATTACTGTCACCGATCGTTCACCCGTTCCGTGATACAGCACATCTGGTGGGATTTGCGGTTGTAGTTCTAAATCAACCTCAACACTATGTCCTTGATTGGCGCGAATACGAGTTTTCGTCTCATCAAATGAGAATTGCTGTTTATCATTGTTAGCAACGACTTCTTCTAACTCGGCACGAGTGATAGGAAACTGATGGGCGGCACAAGCAGATAGCAACTCATCGACGTTCACCCAACCCGCGATCGCCAGAGTCAGTCCAAGCCGCTCTGGTGCGTGTCGCAGATGTTTGCTGAGGTATTTGCTAATTTTGATCTGCCGTGTTTTGTCCATAACGTTTCTCTGTTTTAATAAATCTCCTGCGTGCAAGTTTTGAGAGCATTGCGCTTTCTCAGCTACTTGGGGCGCTCCGCTGGTGAGTTGTTACACACTCTTTCAAGGATGGCTACTTCTAAGCCCACCTTCCAGGTTCTTTGCACTCCCCGTTCACAAGCGCCCACTGCTTGCAGTGGCACGTTTCCTCTCGTACTCGTATGTAGGCTCTACAGGTTGGGGCACGCAGGAGACTATGAAATGCTACCGCTTACCAGGCAAAGATTCCTGAACAGCGATCGCTGCCACGCCCTACGCTTTCTTCATCTAGTTCATCGCTATCATCTCTTACGGCTGAACAATGTTTTAACTCAACATAACACAAAATACTACAAATACTACATTGATGGGCTAACGTGCTGAAAGAACACCATTTCAGATTTATCGTACACTTGTACTTATTTCTAGTTCAAGTTAAAATCTCATCGTTGTAACTCCCTAGAAGCCATTCAAATAATGAAAGTAAGTAGTCTTTCAATCAAAAATGTGAAGAGCTTCAAAGATTCAACAGCACTTCTGTTCGATAAAAAGTTTAATATCCTGGTTGGTCCTAATGGTGGCGGAAAAAGCAATCTTTTAGACATTTTGAATATAGTTCTACGAAACTTCTTCTTAATTACC
>NZ_JACJOV010000024.1:0-4570 GCF_014695745.1 Leptolyngbya sp. FACHB-671
ATTAGAACTCGATGAACGGACGCGGGTGCGCGACCGGGCGATTGTAGCTGTGCTGAGCCACGGGCTGCGGGCATCAGAAGCCTCTGCTCTAAACGTAGAGCATTGGAACGGCAAGATGCTGAAGGTACATCGCTCGAAGGGACAGAATGTGAGTGAGGTGCCGCTGGGTCGGGAAGCGAGGCAGCATCTAGAGGCGTATCTGGAGTGGCGACGGCAGCGAGGCGAGAAGTTTGAGCCACTGCCGGAGAGTCCAATGTTTTTGGCGCAGGACCCGAAGAGTTCAGGGAAACGGTTGGGCTACAAGGGCTTGCATAAGATGGTGAAGAAACTGGGGGCGGTCTCGGGAGTGGAGGACATCAACCCGCATCGTTTCCGGCACACGTTTGGAACGGAGGCGACTCGGCAGGGAGTTGATCCCCTATTTGGTAAGGAGCTGATGGGGATTAAGAGCGACCGAGTCTTTCAACGCTACACGAAGGGCGTGTTTAAGCAGGCTGCTGCCCAGGCATATCTGAAGGCGATCGGCGAAGACGATGAAAGCCTATAAGTAGCTAGCCGGCATTAAACTTAAAACGTTCAAGTGGGTAACCACCTCGCTGACTGCGTGCTTCCATCCATGATTGCCCTTGCTAAATCATATTCATCTTCAAACATACGCCCAGCAATTTCATGCGTTTTGAGTTGATGCCATTCCTCCTCAATTCGATTCATTTGGGAACAGTCCACCTCGCTTGCCTTGCCGCTTTAGGTGGGGGCACAGCACTTCCACCATAGCCAGGAAAGTTTCTCGTTTCACACCACATGCTCGTCTGAAGGCGATCGGATTGAGGGTTTGTACCGGTTGGTAGAGCATGAGTGGATTTGTAACGCTAATCTACTGTTTGCTCATCTTCTCAATTCATGAAAGAGGTCTATTTGTTCTTGTCGCACAGCAACTCCAATTCCACCCATCGTCAGCATCTTGGCATCCGTCTTGTGCAACGTCTGATCCTTCATCTTGCTGTCGATCGATTTCTGCTTGACGTTCTTTCGTTTCCTTTTGCTTTAGGTACTTGAGCCCAATAGCCATTCTCTGATGCACTACTATATTCTTGTTTGGAAATATTGGCGATATAGCTCGCAGCTTACAGTTACTTTGCCCTCTAAGTAATTGATCAACCCCATGCCATTTAATTGATGAGCAAAGTTTGATTCTAAATGTACCAGTTGACGAGTACTCAGGAGGGTACGAAACGTTTGGAGCAGATCCGGCTGTTGTTTAAGGATTGTCCAATGACGCTGTAAATGATGGTGATAAATTCCCGTGGGAGTTGCAGCCGCTGTCAGAAGTTGGCTGAGAGTATATTGTTTGCGGCTGAGATGATAGAGAGCTGTATGGATGAGAGCAGGATGTCCACCTACTATTGCCATCAGTTGTTTGGCTGATTCTTCATTGCTCCAGTTTAGAGTGTAACGCTGAGCGAGTTGTTGCACTTGAGCCAACGTGAATCCAATAAGTTGAGTTGCCAACCCTACATTGAAGGGCGACTGATTCAGTTGTAAGGGAACATATACTTCTGTGGAATGAGCAATAATCAGCCGCAGATTCTGCCAAATCGAAACTCGTTTCGCCTCTTCATACCAGGAACGCAGTAAGGGTAGAACATCTTTGGCAACTTGCGGATATTCAAAAATCTGGTTGAATTCATCTAGTACAAGGACTAGAGGTGTCTTAATTTTCTCTAGTAAATGCTGTCGAATGTACAAGGTACAACTGACTTTGCTGCCAATATCTTCATCCCAGTAGTCATCCAGTTTTGGTTCAAGTTGTAGTTGCCGGGTGACGCTGGCACACAAACTGCGCAGAAACCGATTTAGATCAGCACAAATAGCTTGATCCATTTGCTCAAGATTCAGGTAAACAGTTTGATATCCCTGTTGTTGGGCATGATCTAATACGTGCAGGAGGAGTGAAGTTTTTCCCATTTCTCTGGGTGCTTTAACCCGTACCAGTGCACCAGGTTTACAAATTTCGTCGTTCACTTGTGATTCAATTGGCGGACGTTCAATGTAAAAAGGTGAGTCACTCGCAATCGGACCGCTAGGAAACGCTGGGATAACTGCTGAGTTTGGCTCAGGAGTAAGGGACGGAATAAGTGATTGGGGTTGTCCTAACGACTTGGGCTGAGATTGTGACGCAGTATACGCTTCTAGCAGAATGCGGCAATTTTTCTTAGTGAGGCGTTGCCCAACTAGATCTGAGAGTCGGTGCAAAAGTTCTGGAGCAACAACATTCGTCAAATAGCCGGAACTATATCCAACTTCTTCCGCAATTTGGGTGTAAGTTTGATATTGCCAGATTCCGCGTAACAGCAGGGTTTCTGCCGGATTGAGCGGGCGAATTTGCCTAGCGGCTAAGTCACGGTTGAGACTCTCAATGAGGGTATCAACAGTCATAGGAAATTAATCGGCAGGAAAGAATTTGCTGAATGCATTCTAGAGCATCATATAGGATTTTTCATGAGGTATCTAATGGGATTTCAGGATTGTTTGATACAGAAGTACAGTGCTATTCAGTTAAAGAGTGGCATGGTGTCGGTTGTGAAAATGCTTGCTTATTAACAATTCTTCCCTGTATGAATCAGTATCAGGTTGGTGGCAGTTTGAGTCAAGATCATCCTTACTATGTGAGGCGGCAGGCGGATGCTGACCTTTATCAAGCATTAAGGAATGGCCAATTTTGTTATGTGTTTAATGCTCGTCAGATGGGTAAATCAAGCCTGATGGTGCGGGTGATGCATCAGTTGCAGCAGGATGGCGTTTGTTGTGGCGCGATTGATTTATCTCGCATTGGTAGTGAAACTTTAACCTCAGAGCAGTGGTACAAAGGTTTTGTTGTGGAAGTGTGGCAGGCGTTTGACCTATTCCACACGGTAAATTTGAAACGGTGGTGGGATGAGCGGTCTGACCTGTCTGCGATACAGCGATTGGGTCAGTTTATTGAAGAAGTTCTACTGGTTGAAGTTAAGGTCAGCTTGGTGCTGTTTTTGGATGAGGTAGACAGCATTCGCGGTTTGGATTTCTCGCTGAATGATTTTTTTGGGCTAATTCGTGCTTGCTATAACCGTCGCAGTTTAAAGCCTGAGTATCAACGGCTAACATTTGCGCTCTTGGGGGTTGCTACGCCATCTGACCTGATGAGTGATCATCAGAGAACGCCATTCAACATTGGTTGGGCGATCGACCTGTGTAGCTTGCAACAGACAGAAGCCCAACCGCTGGGGCAAGGGTTGGTGGGTTATGTTCACGATCCAGTGTTGGCTCTGCAAGAAGTCCTGATGTGGACGGGTGGACAGCCGTTTCTAATGCAAAAGATGTGTCAGTTGCTCGTTGAGCATTCCTCAGCGCAATCCGTTACAGATCGCGATCACATCCATCAACTGGTTCAGAAATACATCATTCAAGCTTGGGAATTTCAGGATGAACCGGAGCATTTGCGGACGATTCGCGATCGCCTCCTCAACAATTTCCACTTGACTGGAAGACTATTGGGCCTCTATCAGCAAATTCTGGAGGATGAGGGCATAGAGTTTGACGGCAGCCGCGAACAGATTGAACTTTTGCTCTCTGGGCTGGTGATCAAGCAACAGGGAAAACTGGTGGTGAAGAATCCCATTTACCAAGCTGTATTTAACTTGAACTGGGTGCATCACCATCTGGGGCAGTTGCGCCCCTATGCCGCCTCTCTTGATGCCTGGATCAGTGATAAAGACAAATCTTATTTGCTGCGGGGGCAGACGTTACAGAATGCTTTGACTTGGGCGTTAGGCAAGAGCTTGAGTTTTGAGGACTATCAATTTTTGGGAGCAAGCCAAGATCTGGCAAAACGGGAAGCGCAAACGGCACTGGAAGCAGTAGAGCAGGCAAGCCAAATGTTAGCAACTGCCCGCCAACGTGCTAGCCAGGAGGTACACAAGCGCCGCATTGGTTGGCAATGGATACCGGGTCTGACATTGAGTATTGCTGTTCCGCTGTTGCTGCTGCGGGGTGTGGGACTGTTGCAAGGGCTGGAATTGAATCTGTTTGATCAGTTTGTACGCTGGCGACCGTTAGAACCAAGCGATCGCCGCATTGTAATTGTTGCAATCGACGAGCAGGATATCACTCAAATTGGCTATCCCGTGACCGATAGGGTGTTAGCACAGGCAATTCAAACGATTCAAGCGCAAGAACCGCGAGTGATAGGGCTTGATATCTATCGAGATTTGCCCGTTGAGCCAGGACACGCAGATCTGGTGCAGGTATTTCAATCCACCCCCAATTTATTTGGAATTGAGAAAGTGGTAGGAAGTCGGGTTGCCCCGCCGCCAATTCTGCACCAAAAACAACAGGTTGGATTTGCCGATCAGGTTGAAGACGCTGATGGCAAGGTGCGTCGGGCACTGTTGTCTTTTGAAACTGAAAGCGCCTCCCCGTATAGCCTGACTGTAAGACTGGCGCTGAATTATCTGGCGGCTGAAGGACTCACTTTAAAGCCACTAGATGCAGAAGGGCGACGATTTGAGTTAGGTCAAGCAATGTTTGAGCGGTT